>DASRSQ010000887.1:0-8366 GCA_035656475.1 Gemmataceae bacterium
GGCCGCTGGACTGTTTCCTGTCAGCCGAATGGGCGTCACGTCCGCCCGCATCTACGAGGCGGGGCTAAACGGAACGACAAACGGCCACAATTGCGCCGGTTTCCCTTCCTTGAGCGGATTGTTCTCAACGTACCGAATTGCACGCACGATGTCCGCATGCGAATTGAGGAATACCTTCCAGCATCCTTCCGCCCACGGCGTCGGCAGTGAACCGTCACCCTTCGGCCACGCAGCCATCGGGTGACGGCCATCCGCATTCAAGCGATGGCTGGCCTCCGATTTCAGCAAACGCGCCATCGTCTCGACGTTGTAACGGAATCTTCCCAAAACCAAATGAACATGCTCCGGCATGATCGAGCAAGCGTGCACTTCGTAGCCGGATTTCTTCGCCATTTCGCTGAAGCCGTCTGCGATGCTCGTAACTTGATCGTCGTTGAATACCACGGCGGGATATTTCAGGTGTTCCTTCGTCGCCTTTCGCAGTTCCCGATCATGCGATTTGCGAGCGACCGAGCGTCGCTCGGTTGTTGTTGTCGCGGGACCGCCGAACTGAAACAATTCCCACGCCGCGACGAAATCGGACCACGAGCCGCGCGGATCATTGGGCAACCAGAAGCCGTAAGCACCGAAGATGACGTGGTAGGCGAGGACCATGGGCGTCACTCCAAGATGCTGCCTCCGGTTGCAATGGCCACATGTCCGCCCGCCTCTCCGAGGCGGGGCTAAACGAACTACAAATACACTACCCCGCTGCCGCTACCACCTTCTTCGCCGCATCGGTCAGATCGGTCGCGGGCGTCAAGTTGACGCCGCTGTCCGAGAGGATCTTGCGCCCCTCCGCGACGTTCGTGCCTTCGAGTCGCACCACGAACGGTACCTTCGGCTTCACTTCCTTGAACGCGGCGACGACGGCGGAGGCGATCGTGTCGCACTTCATGATGCCGCCGAAAATGTTGATGAGGACCGCCTTGACGCGAGTGTCGCCCAGGAGGATGCGCAACGCCTCGGTGACCTGGTCCTTGTTGGCGCCGCCGCCGACGTCGAGGAAGTTGGCGGGCTGGCCGCCGTGATACTTGATGATGTCCATGGTGCTCATCGCCAGGCCGGCGCCGTTGACCAGGCAGCCGATGTTGCCGTGCAGGCTGATGAAGCTCAGGCCCGAACGCGCGGCCCGCAACTCCGCGGGATCTTCCTCGGCCTCATCGCGCAGCTTCTCGATCTCGGGATGACGGAACAATGCGTTGTCGTCGAACGTGATCTTGGCATCGAGAACGATCACTTCGCCCTTGGGCGACACGACCAGCGGATTGATCTCGGCCAGGCTGCAATCCTTGTCGAGGAACACCTTCGACAGCGCCATCATGATGTTCTCGGCCTGGCCGACCTGATCGCCCGTAAAGCCGAGCTCGAACGCCAACCGGCGGGCCTGGTACGGCAACAGCCCGGTCTCGGGGCTGACGGGAACCTTGATGATCTTCTCCGGCGTTTTTGCGGCGACTTCCTCGATATCGACGCCGCCCTCGGCGCACGCCATCAGGATCGGCATGCCGATGGTGCGGTCGAGGACCATGCCGACGTAGATTTCGCGGGCAATGTCGGCGGCCTCTTGCACGAGCACCTTCGACACCTTCTGCCCGGCGGCATCCGTCTGCTTGGTGACGAGCGGATACTTGAACATGACCTCGGCGACCTTGCCGGCGTCCTCGCGTGCCTTGATGAACTTGACGCCGCCAAAATCGGCGCCGGAATCCTTGAAGCGGCCCTTGCCGCGACCGCCGGCGTGGACCTGGGCCTTCAGGACAACGGGGCCGCCGATCTTGTCGAAGGCGGCAAGCACCTCGGCAACGCTGTTTGCAACGATGGCGCGCGGAATACTTGCCCCGGCGGCGGCGAGGAGTTCCTTGGCTTGATATTCGTGGATCTTCATGGGGTCCTCTGCAAGCCCCAGGATGAGCGTAACGATTCCTGGGGGATAAAAAAGAAAGCCGCGGCGCGAGGCGCTGCGGCTTGTGGATCATTCGCTGCTACGCCGCAAGCGGCTTAGTTGCCCTTCTTGTCGGCCCACGGGTTGGTGTCGCTGATGATCGAGCTGGTCTCTTGCTTCTGCGTCAGCTCGACGGTGGTCGTTTGGTTGCCAACGGCGATCTTGAGGTCCCCCTTGATGTCCATCTTGAGCGAGGTCGACGAAAAGCGGCCAGCCTTCGGATCGTAGACGGCTTCGCCTTCGCCGCTCTTGCTGGACAGGGTGGCGCTTTCGATGACGAACGGCAGGCCAGCCTTGTCAGACGCGGCGGGAGCGGTGTAGGTCAGATTCGACTTGATGCCGATCTTGTTGTCACCCTTGTAGGTGAAGTCGAAGGTCGTGTTGTAGGTGCCAATCGGGCCCAGTTCGAGGGACGTCTTGGCTTCCCATTTCTTGTCCGCCGGCACGACGCCATCGGGCGGATAGGCCCACCAGGTCGGCTCGGCCATCTTCTGCAGGGCCTTGTCGCTGAGGATCGCGTTGAGCAGGTTCTTCATCTGCGGATTGATGTCGCTAAGGTTCTTGATGAACTCCTCGCGGCCATCGATCTTGGTGACCTTCAGCTTCGGCGAGATGTGGAAGGTGAGCGTCTGCTTGTCGTCGGTGAGCTTTTCGAAGAAGTCGGTCATCGGGTTCTTGGCGTTCTTCTTGGTGGAGTCGTATTCGATCTTGTTGCCGCCGATATCGATTTCCATCTTGACGCCCTTGATCTGCTGCTGAACGACATAGTTGCCGTCCTTCTTGTCCTTGACCGTCCACAGGATCAAGAAGGTTTGCTTCTGGGTCTGCTTGACCGCCTGGCCCTGGACCTTCATGTCCTGGATCGTTTCGGTCTTTTGTTCCTGATAGAAGGACTTGTCCTTGGTGTCGAAGGCCGTGAACGGCATCTTCTCGCCGCCGCCGGCCTTCGGCGTTTCGGTCTGCTTCTTTTCCTCGGTCTTCTGCTTAGTCTTTTCTTCCGTCTTTTGCGCGGCCTTGGCGTCGGTCTTCTCCGGGGTCTTACCGTTCGTCTTCTCCGGGGTCTTACCGTTCGTCTTATCCGGAGTCTTCGTCTTGTCGTCCGTTTTGCCCTGGGCAAGCACGACGGGACGGGCCGAAGTGATCATTAACACGCCGACGGCAACGAAGAGGGCCAAACCAAGCCAACGCCAACGATTCATGTTCTTCCTCCCGGTGAGACCGGTATTAGCTGGTGATCCAAGAGTCCCTTTTATACGAACGCTCTCGTGAAAAACAACACGCTGGCCGTTTTTCGACGATGATACCGACTATGGAACGCTTATTCTAGGAATTCGCCCACGTCAAGGACCAGCAAATTCCCCAAATTTCCATCCCATCCACGCGCGCGGCACGATCCCCGATTCATACGATACTGTACGTGCCCGTGGAGATATTGGTTCTGGCGAAGGCGATTGATCCATGAATTTGCTCACAACCTTTCGCGGCTCCATGATGGAAGGATTCCTGCCCAGCGGCTGGAATCTCGAGAAAATCGACGCCCTCGGCGATCTCGCCGGCGAGGCCATGCTCAAACGCAATCGCTGGTGGAACCCAAAATTCGAACCAGTCGCCTGCGGCTCCCTGGCCGACTTCGATACCTACCTGGGACACGAAATCGCCCGCGAGATTCAGCTGACCAGGCAGGCCGGCCGACAGCTGGCAATGATCCTCCCCGTCGGCCCGATGGGCATGTATCGCTGGGCGGTCTATTTTCTCAAAGAGTGGGGTGTCACTTGCGAGCACGTCCATGGCTTCAACATGGACGAATGGGCCGACAAGGATGGCAACACGCTCCCCGCCGACAACAGCGGTGCCTTCCAGTACGCGATGGAGCAGGCATTCTACGGCCCGCTCGGTAATGGCACGGTGCCGAAGTCGCAACGCCATTTCGCGCTCAAGAACGAGTTGCCGACTTACGGACAGCAGATCGCTGACTTGAAGAAGAAGGGGGCCAAGCTCGACACGGTCTTCGGCATCGGCCGGGTGTGCCACATCGCGTTTTGGGAGCCGCACTTTGCCGCCGAGTTTGCGAGCGAGGCGGATTGGAAGGCGCAATCGCATCGGCTCGGCGCTCGCCTGCATCCGTTGACGATCGAGCAAAACGCGCTGACCAGTTTCAAGAGCCGCACGACGCTGGTGCCGGCGTTTGCAAACACGATCGGCCCCGCGCTGTTCCTCGCCGCCGACCACATCATCGGCGGCGCCGACGGCACCTTCGGCCGCGGCATGCAATGGCAGGGCCTGTCGCTGCGGATGACGCTGCAACACGAGCCGACGCCGTGGATTCCCAGTACCTACATGCCGACGCTGGCAGGGCGACTTTTTTATCTGAAAGAACTGGCAGAGCCATTGGTTGCTGAATGCAATTAGTCCTGAAATAAGCGAGCCGATACGGAGCAATTACGGATTCTCGTGCTGATGAGCGTGGTGGTGCTCGCCGGCTTTATCCGGCGTGATGTGCCAGCCGCAATCGTCGCAGGGGGGCGCCTTCTCGTAGCACGGGTCGCAAAGGAGCGGGCCGCCCTTGAAGTATTGCTCGAGGCGATGCTGGTCCTCGTGGGACAGTTCGCCGGGATCGCGTGGCAGGGCAAGCTTGTCGCCGCAGCCGTCGCAATTGTGCTGGCTCCAGGTGGCGATGAGGGGAGCATAGTGATCGTGGGCCCAGCGGCTGACCTGGCCGGATCCATTGCATAACGGGCATGCGGTGTTCATCTGGGCAGCGATGGCTTTGCGGATGAATTCGCTCTTGTTGGGGAGCTGATTGAGAAAGTCGGCAAGCTCCGCCTCGACCTTGAACGCCACCACGGCCGTTTTCGGGCTCTTCTGAGCCATGATCACCTCGAACTTCGCGATTTCGCGATTGCAGATGTCTTCCCCATCAGTTTAATGAAGGGCGGGACCGCTCGCAACCCCGCTGGACGGCGACATGAATTCGCGCTGGGGAATTTTGGTTTTATTGCTGGCACTCTTTGCACGGGGCGCCGTTGCGCAAGCCACGCCGCCGCGGCTTGCGGACCTCCCGAAGCGTGCGGCGGCGTGGCCGCCGGCCTGGGCGGCGCTGGCGCGCGATGTCGCGGCCGCTCCGGATGATTTCGAGACACTTGCGCTCGCCGGGGTCGACAAGCTACTGAAGGCAGCGCCCACAGTCGATGCGTATCAACGTGCCGACATGATCCTGGCAGCGGCGTTGCGGCATTCCCTCAGCGTGCATCGTCCGGCGCCGCTCGCTGACAATCCGCGCCGCATGGCGCAGAACGCGCTGCAAGAGCGAATCGCCGGCGTGCGCCAGCTCTGGCTGGAATTGCTCGGTGCCGATGCCGAGGCGCTGCGCCTTGCCGACACCTGGTTGCCGGCGACGCCGGACGACAGTCCGCTGCGCCGCGCCATCCAGCAACAGTGGATCGGCGCGGCGAAGCAAGCGCTTGCCAAAGATGACTTCAAGTCGGCACGCGGCTGGCTCGATCGGCTCGAGACGCATTTCGATGATGCCAGGAACGAGCCGATCCGCAAGGCGCTGCACGAGCGCGCCGTGAGATTGTTGAAGGAGGCTCAAGGCCAGTCCGGGGCGCAGGCCGTTCGTCGGCTCGAGGAGACGCTCGAACTCTGGCCGCGCCTTCCCGAGGCGCGCGACGCCCTCGAACGGCAGAAGGGGACCTATCGCACGCTCGTCGTCGGTGTCCCCGCGCTGCCCGCGCAGCTTTCTCCCGCCACGGCGTGGACCGAGGTCGAGAAGCAGACGCTGCCACTCCTCTTCGATGCTCTCTTTCAGCCCGAAATCCTGCCCGCCATCGGCAGACGTTATCGGCCCGACCTGGCAGCGGCGCTCCCGCTCGATTCCGGCCCTACCTCGTCTCTCCCGCTGCGGCGCGATGTGTTCTGGGCCAGCGGTGAACGAGTGACGGCCGCCGATGTGCGCCATACTGCTCTGCTCATGAACAAGGACGACAGTACCAACCGGACGGGCCTTTGGCGCGAATTTCTCGACATCCCCAGGCCTGGGACTCGGTTTCACGCGGACATCACGCGCCGGCAGGGGCTGCTCGATCCTCTGGCCCCGCTGACCTTCTGGGTCTTGCCGCAGTATTATCGCGGCCAGGAGTTGCAACGGCAGGACGACGCGGACTTCGCCAAGGCGCCCGTGGGAAGCGGGCCGTTTCAGTTCGTTGGCCGCAAGCTGGACGCGGGCAAGCCGTATCTGCATTTTCAGGCGAACCCGCATGATCTGCGTGGCGGCGTGCGACATCTGCGCGAGATTCGCATGGTGGCGTGGAGCGACGCGAAGAAGGGGCTGCCGACGCCCTTGCCAGAGTTGCTTCTCGATGCGCCGACCGATCAGCTGCCGGCCTTGAAGGAGCGCGGCTACACCGAGGTGCGTCTGCCCGGCGATTCGCCCGTGACGTTTCTGGCGGTCAATCAGCGCAAGCCGGGACTCAAGACCGCGCTGGTGCGACGTGCACTGGCGCTGGCGCTGGATCGGCAGGCACTGGTGCGGCGCCATTTTGGCGCGCAGCGCCATGCGACGGCGAATGGCCTCTTTCCGCGCGGGTCGTGGGCGTCGTGTCCGGTGCCGCGCGTGCCTGCGGAGCTGTACCAGCGCGACCTGGCCCGATCGCTGGCCCGCCAGGCGAAGGCGGAAAACGCGCAGTTCGACTGGACGCTGAAATATCCCGCCGGCGACGAGCGAGTGCGAGGCGCCTGCGAGGAGATGGCGAGCGCGCTTGCCGCGCTGTTTGGCGAGGCCGGCATCAAGACGAGCGTGAAGACGGTCGGGCTAGCGCCCGCGGCGCTTCGCCAGGCGCTCGCGGAGCGCGATTACGATCTTCTCTACCTCAGCGCCGAGCATCTCGATGATCCGCTGCAGCTGGCGCTGCTGTTCGATCCCAGCCCGGAGGCCGCGCGCGCGGGAGGCAGCAATTACCTCGGCTGCGAGGACGTCCGCTTGCAAGAGCTTCTGCAGGCCGCGCTCCGGCATAGAGAATTTCCCCTAGCACAGGCCGCCATGCACGCCGTCCACGTTCATCTCAACGATCACATGCCCGCCATTCCGCTCTGGCAGATCGAAGTTCATGCCCTGGCTCGCGCGCCGCTGACAGCGCCGCAAGTGTCGTCCCGGCAGCTGTTTTCGCGCATTCGGGACTGGAATTTTTGAGAATTTCACGATTGATGGGAATCGCCTCATTCTCATTAAGACCAAGCGGTTCCGCGCCAGCATTTGTGGGAATTAGCTTCGCAATCGTTGCCAGATCATTAAAGGCTTGCTGCGATGAAAGCGCGAGCTCCTCTTTTTGCGCGTCGGATTCCCGTTATTTGGGCACATTCTTACGTTCGCCCGCAAATTCGTATTAGAATCGAGGTAGTGGGATTCATGCGAGTGCCCTCTTCCATCTTTGTACCAACCAGAGACTCGCGCGATCCCCCGTTCGGGGACGGTTTCCCCGGAGTTGTCTGATTTTTTTGTGGAGAGATGACATGAGTTTGCGTCTGGTGAGGGGAAGGAAGGGCTTTACGCTCATCGAATTGCTGGTGGTCATTGCCATCATTGCGATTCTGATCGCGTTGCTCGTTCCCGCGGTGCAAAAGGTGCGTGAAGCTGCGGCACGCATCTCGTCGACGAACAATCTGAAGCAGATTGGCCTGGCCTGTCATTCGTTCCATGACGCGAACAAGCGTCTGCCGTTCAACGGGGTTTCGGGTGTCAACGCCACCGCCAGCAACGCCGCTACCGGATCGTGGGCATGGCAGATTCTGCCGTACATCGATCAAGGTCCTTTGTTCACTAACGGGCCGTCCATCACGGCGACCGTGCCGGCTTACGTCTGCCCGGGACGCGGCCGTCCGACCTCGGTGTCTGGCCCATGGACCGACTACGTGCTGAATCCCTGGATCAATGACAGCGCCGCCGGAAACGTGAGTGCCGTCGATAGCCGGCGAACCCTGCTCTCGATCACGGATGGCACCAGCAACACCATCCTCGCCATGCACGGCCAGGTCAACACGACCGACTACAGCACCACCGCCATCACCGCTCTCTACCTCGACACGATCTATGTCGGTGGCTCCTCGGCCAACGCGTTGACCACGGTCACCACTCCGGCTCGCGACAACACGGGCGTCGTGAAGACGGGTGCACGCCTCTACGGCGGCCCGTTCCCGCAAGGCGGCCTGGCCGGCATCGCGGATGCCACCGTGCGAATGATGCCCTACAATCCGCCGAGTGTCTTCTCGCTCTATCTGACTCCCACCGACGGCACGCCCGTCATTCTGCCTGACTAACACGTTACGCCGCCAACTCGCGTTTCCAAATGGAACCATCCCGCACAACCCAGGCGGGATGGTTTTTTTT
>DASRSQ010000888.1:0-3741 GCA_035656475.1 Gemmataceae bacterium
GCGCTTCGCTCTCTGCCTGGCCGCCGTCGTGCTCGCCAGCGGGCTCGAACCCGGCGTCCACGGCACCGTCATCGATCGCGAACGCAGCTACTTCGGCATCCATCGCGTGACCAAATACGACGACCTGCACCGGCTGGTCCACGGCAGCACCGTCCACGGTCAGCAGAACCTGAGCCAGCCCGAACTGCCGTTGACCTATTACTCGACGGGCGGCCCGATTGGCGATGTCTTTCGCGCCTATCACGGCGACGCTCGTCTCAAGCGCGTCGGCGTCGTCGGCCTCGGCGCCGGCTCGCTGGCAGCCTATGTCGAACGCGGCCAGGATTGGACCTTCTTCGAGATCGATCCCACCGTCCAGCGCATTGCCGATGATGCCAGGCTTTTCACCTATTTAAAGGAAGCCCGCAGTCGAGGCATTATCCGTATCGAGCTTGGCGACGCGCGCTTGCAGCTCAAGAAATCGACGCAGCGCTTCGGCCTGCTCGTTGTCGATGCCTTCGGCTCGGACGCCATCCCGCTGCATCTGCTGACGCGCGAGGCGCTGGCGATCGACCTCGAGCATCTCGAGCCGAACGGCCTGCTCGCGTTCCACATCTCGAATAACTATGTCGATCTGGAGCCCGTGCTGGCGAACCTCGCCGCAGACGCGGATCCGCCCCGCGTCGCGTTCATCCGCCGGCACGGCGTTTTGACGGACAAGGAGCGCGAGCAGGGCATCATGCCGTCGGACTGGCTGGTGATCGCGCGGAGCGAGGAGGATGTGCAGCCGCTGTTGAACGCGCCGGGCTGGCAAGCGGCGCGTCGTCGGCCGGACTGGAGGGTGTGGACCGACGACTATTCGAATCTGTTCCAGGTATTCCGCTGGCGAAGTGCGGCCGGACGGGAGTAACGGCGGCGCGGCTTCCGGGAAGCCGCGCCGGAGGAAATAGCTACTGTTCCTTGGTGCTTCGCACGGTCAAGACAAACTCTCCGGTCGCGGAGGCGTCGCTCAGGGCGCTGGCGATGATGCGATAGGTGCCGTCTTCTGGCGCACGAAACGTGATGCGCGCATTCGGGAAGCCGCCGCCGTCGTCGTCGCTTGCCAGAACGTTCAGCTTGGCGTTTTCGATGTAGAGGTACGGATCGAGATTGGAATTCCCTTGGCGCACCATGTCGATGATGTAGGTCTGCCCCGCCTTCATTTTGAGAACGTACATCTTGTGCGGCGACTTGCGAATCACCATCGGATTCTTGTACTGAGGGTCATTGACGCTCAATTTGTCTTGCTTCTTGAGAACTTCGACCAGCTTCATCCCTTTGACGGTGGCCTTGTATTCGAGCGCACCTTGCGGCGGGTTGAAGCTGAAACCCGGCAGGACCGTCAGCACATATTCATTCGTCTTGGTCGGGAAGAAGAGGGTGCGAAAGGTGTTCTGTTCCTTGCCGAAGGGCACATTGTTGACGAGGAAAGGGATACCCACCAGGTTGACCTGTGGCGTGAAGTTCTTGCCTTTGACTTCGATCTCATACGCCATGCCCTCTTCGAGGTTCAGCTTGTGTAGGCCGATCTTGAGTTCGCCGCTGAGCTCGATGGCCTTTTCCTGGGCGCCGACCGACGCCGGCTGGACGAAAGCAAAAAGGCCCAGCGCGAGGGCGGCGACAAAGCGATGCCGATGCATGATCTGCTCCTTGTGAAACGACATGAAGCCGCGCCAGGCCAATCCTGGCCGCGGCTCGGATGATTGTAATTACGAGAACGACGCCGAACAGGGTGCACAGTTCGGAAATCAAAGATCATTTCGATGTAGACTTTTTCTTGTCCCATAACTGCCAAAAAGCCTGGACCGGCATGCTATCGATCGCGATTAGCGTCTTCATGTTGCGAATGCCATCGATGCCCTTGGTGACGTCGGGGGGCATGGACAAATGGGTGAGCTTCATTCCCGCCAACGGCGTCAGATCGTGCAGATTGGGACAGAAACCGAGGTCGACCCCGACCAGCGGCCGTCCGCGTAGCGGTGTCAGATCGCGAACCTCATGGCATTCGCGGAGCACCAGCGTTTGCAAAGGCATCTTTCTGAGTGGCGACAGGTCGGACAGCCGGGAGCTGTGGGTCATTTCCAACAAGCGAAGCGGCGCATTTTCCAATGGCTTCAGATCGGAGACCTTGGTTGCGGAAAGTCGCAATTCTTCCAAGGGCATTCCCTCCATCGCCGAGATGTCGGACAAATTCGTGCAACCGCCGAGCTTCAAATCCCGAAGCGGCATGCCCTTCATCCAGGAAATGTCGGTGATGGACGCATCGCCGACGCCCTCCAACTTCACGAGCGGCATCCCTTGCAGCACGGAAAAGTCGGCAGGCACGCGCTCGTCGCTCAATATTAATTCCTCGAGCGGCATCCCCTTCAGAGGGCCGAGATCCGTGAGCGGACATCGGTAAATGTTGAGATGCGTCAGGCGCATGCCTCGCAAGGGGGACAGGTCCGAAACCGGAGTAATGTAGAGCCGAAGATAAGTGAGCGGCATTCCCTGCAATGGCGCGAGATCGGCGATCTGGCTATTGCTGCAGTCCAGATGGGTGAGCTTGAGGCCGCGCAACGGCTCCAGGCTTTTTGCCTTGATGCCGTCGAACCACAATTTCTTAAGCGGCATGCCTCGCAAAGGGCCCAGATCGGCAACCTTGGTGTTGCCGAAAACGAGCTTTTCCAGCGGCATACCTCTTAGCGGTTCCAGGCTATCCACCGCCGTCCCCGGCATCGCCAGAAAGGTCAGTGGCATGCCGCGCAACGGCTCCAGGTCCACGATCTTGTCGCAACCCGAAATATCCAACATGCGCAGGCGCATGCCCCTCAGCGGGCTTAAATCGCGTATCTTCGAGTTGTTGGTTATCATCAACGAATCGATGGGCAAGCCGGCCAACGGCACCAGGTCGTTGACTTGCACGTTATTGGTCAAATTGAGTGTGAGGTCCCCGTTTTCCGCAAGTATCAAAAGATTTCCCAGCCCGGGCCAGGCGGCCTCGATGCGTTTGCGATAGACCTCCAGCAACTCCTTGCGCGGCGCCATCAGCTTCTCGGCACGCTGCGTCAACTGGGCAGCCACCGCGTACGCCTTCTGGCGGTTCAGTTCCGTCGCGAGAGTTGTCAGGCTGGCAATGTCGTCCATCTTGGCCTGATTTGCCAGCTCGATCAGATTCTTGACATCGTTGCTGTCCGGATGCGTCGCCAGATAGGCTTTCAATTCGCCCCTGGCTGCCTGGAATTCCTGGCGGGCAAGTAGCACCTGTCCTTTCAGGAGCCGGGCGTCGGCTTCGTTGTCGTTGATGTTCAGGACCATGTCCAGTTGCGACAGGGCGTCGTCGAATTCCCGTTCGTTGATCGTCAGGCGGGCGGCCCGCACCAGCGCCGGCACGGAACGCTTGGCCTGGTCGCGCTTCTCCGCTTCCTCCGCCAGGGCCCGGGCGTTGGCGGACAGGACCGCGATCAGGCTCCACACGCCGACGATCAAGAGCAGCGCCGCCGCCACGGAGGTCGCGATGCTGACGCCAAGGTTGCGCTTGACCAGCTTAACGGCCATCTCGCGAATCGTGTCTTGCTTGGCGCTGACCGATCGGCCTTCCAGGTGCAGTTCGATGTCTTTGCGCAGCAATTCCACCGTGGGGTAGCGATCCGCCTTGTTCCGGGCCAGCGCCTTCATCGCAATCGCGGACAGTTCCGGCGGAATCTTGCTCGCGCGCGCCTGCGCCTTCTTTTCCGGCGGCTC
>DASRSQ010000889.1:0-3042 GCA_035656475.1 Gemmataceae bacterium
CGCCCTCACCCTAACCCTCTCCCAGCGGGAGAGGGAACGGCGGGGGACGCGCCCTGAGGTATTCCGAAGGGCGTGCGTGGAGAGCCGCGCGGCTAGCCCCGGCTAGTCCGGATTACTTCACCGGCCCAGACAAAGCGAGGAGCGCGACGCAATTTCCCTCGCTCACGCTTCGGGTTGGTGTGGGCGCAGTCTGGACGCAAGTCTACGGTGCCGGTTAGAGGACAGGCGACTGGCACTACCTTCAGGCGACTGGCGTCATCCTCAGACGTCGCACAGCGCCACGGCCTGCTTGAGCCCGTCCAGCGGGTCGCGGGTGGGAATGAACTCCTGGCCGACATATCCCGTGTAGCCGGCCTCGACCAACGCCCGCATGATGGGCGGATAATTAATTTCCTGCTCGTCGTCGAGTTCCCGCCGGCCCGGATTGCCGGCCGTATGGACGTGCGCGATGTAATCGGCGTACTGCTTGATGCGGACGATCACGTCGCCGTCCATGATCTGCACGTGATAGATGTCAAACAGCAGCTTCAGCCGAGGTGAGCCGACCTCGCGGATGATCTCCATGCAATAGTCGGTGTGGTCACCCTGGTAGCCGGGGTGACCTTTCATCTCCTCATTTACTCGGCTGTTGAGGTGCTCCAGGCAGAGGGTCACCTTCTTCTTCTCGGCGTATCCGACGATTTTCTTGTAGCCCTTCACGCAGTTGGCCAGTCCCACGTCGTCGGGGATATTTTCGCGAAAGCCGGTGAAGGTGATCACGTTCGGATAGCCGTATTCGGCGCAGGCATCGATCGACTCCTTCATCTTCTCGATGCACATCTCCTGATAGGCCGGGTTGTTCATCCCCTTCTCAAACCCGTGGCTGGTGGCGATCGCGCACGTCAGGCCGTTCTTCTTGATCGTCGGCCAGTCCTTCGGATCAGCCAGCTCAATGCTCACGCAGCCGAGCTGCTTGGCCACGCGGCACATCTCGTCGATGTCCCAGTATTTCTTGTAGCACCACTGGACGAGCGACTGCTTGATGTTCCCCTTCTTGGCGATCGGCTCGGCAAGGGCCGAAGCGCCGGCACTCAGGACGGCGGTGCCGGCGGCCGCCGTGGTTAAAAGCTGCCGACGCGATATCTCAAAACGGCCGGAACGGGGATTCTCGTAGAGCATGTGGAACGACCTTTCTGATGGCTAACGGGCGTTGCCGACATGATAAATCCGGTTTGCGCCCGATGGTAGTGGCTTGACGATTGCAAGGCTTTTACAGGCCGAAAAGCTGGCGACCTTCGGCCTAGAGCAAAAAACCTCCAGGGCAGAGTGGGATTTTCGTTTACAAGATCGCAGCCGCCTATCAAACTAAAGCGGAACTGCTTTTCGGCTCGTGCCGATCTTAGCGGCTCTACCTGGGCTCAGAGCGACATATTTGGGATTCTGCCGGGCTGGTTGAAGGAGTTGAAAACGATGAGGACGTGCCGTTGGTTCTTACTCTTGGCCTTGGCCGCAGCAATAGGCACCCAGGCGTGGGCTGCGGACGAGGAGGAGGGCTGGATCGTGCTCTTCGACGGCAAGAGTCTCGACGGCTGGAAGCCCAGCGAAAGTCCCGAAAACTGGACGATCGAAGACGGCGCCATTGCGGGTCACGGCGGCCGCAGCCACCTCTTTTATGTCGAGCGTGAGTTCCAGAACTTCCACTTCAAAACGGATGTGATGATCAACAAGGGGGGGAACTCGGGCATCTTCTTCCATAGCAAGGTGCAAGAAGGCTGGCCCGAGCAGGGTTATGAATCGCAGGTGAACAATACGCACGGCGACCCCGTGAAAACCGGCAGCCTGTACTACGTTGTCAAGCTGTTCGAGTCGGCCGCCAAGGACGACGAGTGGTGGACGCAGGAAATCATCGTGCAGGGGAAACGCATCACGATGAAGGTCAACGGCAAGACCCTTTACGAATACGACGAGCCCGAAGGCGTGGCGGGACCACATAAGCTCTCGAAGGGGTTGTTCGCCTTGCAGCAGCACGATCCGGGCAGCCGGGTCCGCTACAAGAACGTCATGGTCAAGCCGTTGCCCTAAGTCTTAGGCGCGATCGCCGTAGGCCGTGTTCCAAAGAGCGCGGTGCCCCACACACAGTTGCTTGAAATCGCCGTCAGCGCGGATTACTATCTTTAGTTCTGAGGCCCGACTTGTCTCTTTCTTCCACTCCAGCCCGGGAGCTCCCTTTCATGCTTCGCTTTGTGCGCCGCCTCTCCTGCGGGTCCCTCGTCGCTTGGGGATGGATCTTAGCGTTCGGTTGGACGTCTTTCGTCTGCCAACTCGCCTCGGCTCAAATCGACGTGCTCAACGAGCTCTATGGCAGCGGCGTTCACGCTTATAACACGGGCCTATACCGCGACGCTTACGACGACTTCACGATGGCCATCAAAAGCGGCTCGAAAGATCCGCGTGTCTACTATTATCGCGGCCTGGCCTACCTGAGGCTCGGTCGTCCGCAGGAAGCCCAGGCCGATTTCAAGAAGGCGGCTTCCTTAGAAATGGCCGACACCGACCGCTTTTATCCCGTAAGCAAATCGCTTGAGCGCGTGCAGGGCTCGGCCCGGGCCCAGATTGAGCGGTATCGTTCGCAGGCCCGGTTGGTGGCCTATCAGACCCGCGAGCGGCAGCGGTTCGATCGCTACCAGCGGATTCGCAAGAACGAGCCAAACGTGCTCATGCCGGAAGACGCGACCCAAATGCCTTCGCCAGCCAAAGAGGAGGGCCCGCCCGCGCCGGCCGAAGAGGCGGAAGAGCCCGAGTCCGAAATGCCGGCCGAGAAGCCGGAGGCGACCGAAAAAGAACCGGACGAGGAGATGCCCGCCGAGGAGCCGGACGTGGAAGCAGCCGACCCGTTTGCCGAAAAGGGGGACGAAGAAGCGGCTGATAACATGCCCGCCGATGAGATGCCTGCCGACGAAGCCGTCGAAAAGGAAGATGACGAGGAGAAGGCCGAGGGCGACGAATCGGCCGAAGAAAAGAAGGCCGACGACGATCCGTTCGCCGAATGACGGCCCGCCAGTC
>DASRSQ010000890.1:0-12459 GCA_035656475.1 Gemmataceae bacterium
CAGCTAAGCCTTGACAAAGCACTAGTGGCCTGAGTTATTTCAGCAGCCGAAGGACTGGCCAGCGACCCGTAGGCGAGCCGCCGGCACCACGGGCGATCGCCGATGCATCATGTATGCCTGAGCCCATATGGCACTTTGTCAACGATCTTGACACTCACGACAATATCAACGTCCCAATTCCTGGACCATTTCCAGCACGGATTCGAGCATCTTATCCGATGCCGCGGTTTCCAGGCGATTCGTGCCGAGCCAGGTTTCGTAGCCGCCGAGGGCGTGCTGGCGCGGCGTAGGTAGATATCCGTAGTAGCCGTGGTTGAGCGACACCAGCCACGCGGGCTGGCGCGGGCTGCGCTTCTTGAACTCCAGCCCGATCTCGCTAAAGATCTCGCACGGCATGCTCGCCACCGCGGCGTCGCCGATGCGGAACGCCTGCAACGGCATCTTCAGCTTGTCCGGATGCTTCGCCATCTGCAGCGTCCGCTCTGCGTAGATCGTCGGCAAACTCTTCTGCTTCGCGTTCTTCGGCGCTTCCTCGATCGTTTTCTTTGCCCAGGCCAGCTGCTCGGGCGTCGGGCGGCGCGTGGCGATCAATGGCTCGCGGTAACGAGCCGCCAGCGTCGCGTGATCGCGATACTCGATCTTCGCAAGGGCGGCGTGCACCTTGTGCGCGACGTCGTCGGCGACGAACTTCATCTGCTCGTAGGGTTGCCGCTTGCCGCGCGATTTGCGGAAGTCGATGTTGTTGATGTCGCCGCTGGTGCCGTTGGCCAGCAAGGCGACGAAGCCGGCATCGGCCTTGAGGAGACGCTTGAGTTCGTCGCAGAACATTGCGAAATAGTCGGCGGAGATGTGCCCCGGTCCGACGCCGCCGACGTAATAGAGCGAGTAGGTCGCGAAGACGGCGATCGGCTTGCCGTCGGGTTCGCGCAGGGCGATGAGCGGGATTTGCGGATCGGTCGGGCCCGCGGGTTCGAGCAAGTCGGGGCTGCCGACCGGCGGGTTCATCTTGACCTTGTCGGCGCCACCGAACGGGTTGGCCGGGATGGTGCCGTCCTTCATGTACCAGCGGCGATTGAACACGTGTTCGGGAGCGTGCGCGGCGCCGATGCCGACGTGCGCGGGACGCAGCAGGTTGTGAGCATGCTTGACGCCATCGACAATGCGTCGGGCGACGAAGCGCTGGTAGTCGTCCATTTGATCGCTGAGGATGCGGGCGTCCTTGCCGAGAGCGCTGGCCGCGGAGTGAGTGTGCGTTGCGGAAATGAGGACGTTTTCCTTCGGAATGCCGAGATCTTGCTGGAGGATGGCGCGAGCCTCATCGCTGACGACGCGATCGATGCCGAGCAGATCGCAGACGACGAAGACGAGCTTGTTCTTGCCATCGTCGAGGACCAGGCAGCGCGCATGCAGTTCGTCGTGGACGTGCGTCGATGGGAATGGGTTGAAGCCGCCGATGATCGGGCTGCCGATCGGCGGCGTGATATTGCTGGTCGCCGCCCCGGCGCGGAACGGCTTCGCCGGCTGCGCGTATAGCGGCATCACACCAACGCAAACGAAGAGGGCGGAAATAAAGATCGCTCGCAACATGTTGAGTCTCCCTGAGGGCTGCGGACATCGTACTTGCCGCAGCGCCGGTCAGCAACCGGCCACTCTGTCGTCGTCCCATATAACAATGGAAAGTCCGCTCACATCCTTCGCGGAGGCCTGATCTATGATCCGTTACCTCGCACTGGCAACATTCCTCTTCTTCGGCATGGCCGTCAGCTTCTCCCAGGGGGGCGCGCAAAAGGCCAAGGCCAAGGAGAAAGACAAGGACATCGAAGTCAAGGCAACGCTGACGAAGGACGATCCGAAAGACGCCAAACGCGGCGGACCGAGCCAATCCCACATGGTCCGCCTGAAAAAGGGAAAGACCTACACCATCGACATGGTCAGCAGCGAAGTCGATTCCTTCCTGCGGCTGCATGATCCCAAGGGGACCGAGCTGGCCGAGGATGACGACAGCGGCGGCGATCTCAACTCACGCATCATTTTCGCCTGCAACGCCGACGGCGAGTACAAGATCGTCTGCACCACCTTCGGTGGCGACATGAAAGGCGGCGCCTACACCCTCACCGTCAAGGTCAGCGGCGCCGCAACGACCCCCACCTCGGCCCATACCCAGATGATCGGCAAGGACGCTCCCGCCCTCAGCGCCGACTTCGCGGTCAATGGCACGCCGCGCAAGCTTGCCGATTTCAAGGGCAAGGTGGTGTTGCTTCACTTCTTCGACATTCGTTCCAGCGAGTCAGCCAAGCTGCAGGAAGAATTGGCCAAGTGGAAGAAGAAGTACAACGACAAGGGACTGACGATCGTCGGCGTCACCTTCTACACCAGCGACATCAACCAGAATCTCGGCTTCAATCCAGAAACCGGCGCCGTCACCACCGTCACCAAGGCGGACCGGAAATCGGACCAGGCCCTGATCAAGGCGTATGCGAATTACAACAAGATCGATCACCTCTTGCTGGCGCTGCCGAAGAAGGAAGCGGAGACGGTGTACGATGCATACGGGGTGAACGGAACGCCGCAGGTGGTGGTGATCGACCGCAAGGGATCCGTGCGGCTGATCGATGTGGGCGGAGCAAAGTCGGCGGATTTCGTAGAAATTGAGCTGAAAAAGGTGCTGGGGGACAAATAAAAAGTCCTGCACTAACGACGCCGGCGTCGCCCAATCACCGGCACCATCAGGCAGGACATAGGTATCATAACATCTGCCTGGGCTTGTGCAATCAGGCTTGCGCGACATCTATTGTAGGAAAATGCCGTATGCCGATGACACAGCGCGAGGCGTTGGAGGTGGTGGCGGCCCATCGCGGCGATCGCATCGTGGTGACGACGATGAGCTCGGTGGGAATCTGGCCGCAGCTGTCGAACTCGCCGTTAGATTTTGCCTACATCCCCAGCGCGATGGGGCACGCCCCCAGCCTTGGGCTGGGGCTGGCGCTGGCCCAACCCGAGCGTGGCGTCATCGTTCTGAACGGCGATGGCTGCACGCTGATGTGTCTCGGCAATCTCGTCACGCTCGCGAATCATCCGGCCAACATCCACATCATCATTCTTGACAACGGACACTACGAGGTGACCGGCGGCCAGGCTCACGCCGGGGCAGGGCATGTCGATTATCCCGCCCTGGCCCGCGCCGCGGGGATTCAACGCGTCTACAGCTTCGACCGCCTGGTCGACTGGCAAGCCGGGGCCCAGGCAGCGCTGGCGGGACCGGGGCCAGCAGTCATCCACCTCGTCGTCGAGGCCCTCGCGGGACAGAAAACGCCGAAGCCGCCGCGCCCCATGTCGGACCAGATCCAGCGTTTGCAACACGCGCTGGGCGTGTGAAACGGCGGTTCAATCTTGCTCGCGGTTGGCTTCAACTCTATCATAACGCGAGCATCGTCCCAAGCGAGATACCTATGATGGAACCGACCCAACCCATTCACGAAGAAGAATCGCGCACCCGCCCGATCGCTCTGGGCATCGCCGTCGTCGCCGGCATCATCGCGGCGGTGCTGCGCATCGTGCCGCATCCGCCGAGCTTTTCCGGCGTTGGCGCGGTCGGCATTTTCGGCGGTGCACGTCTGCGCGGCTGGCAGGCTTTCCTCCTGCCCATTGTCGTGATGGTCCTCAGCGACCTCAGCCTATGGGTGCTGACTGGCTTCGATCCGAAGTATTCTCTCGGCCACCTGTCGCGCGCCTACGTCTACGCCGCCTTCGGAGTCTACGTCCTGATCGGACGCTGCCTCCAGAAGCGCGATTCCATCGGTTCGTTCGCGGTGGCGGCGCTCGTGGGAGGATTGCAGTTCTTCCTCGTCACCAATTTCTGCGAATGGCTGTTTCAGCCGTTGCAATATCATCTGATTCCCGAAGCTTTTCGCTATTCGCGTGATCTGGGCGGGTTGGCGACCTGCTTCGCCTACGCGTTGCCGTTCTATGGCGAGACACCGTACGTGAGCAAGCCATTCATGCTGTTCCAGGACCATCAGCTATCACTGGCATGGACGTGCATTGGCGATTTTGTGTTCTCGACGGCATACCTGCTGGCGTATCGCGCGTTCACGCAGCCCACGGCCAAGACCGCGCCGGAACCGGTTGTCGCCAACTCCTGAGGTGCGTCATGAAATTTGCCGCCATCATCGAATACATCCAGGACAAGGCGAAGATCGCCGAGGTGCGGCCGGTGCATCGGCAATATCTGGCGGGCCTGATCGCCAACAAGCAGCTCGCCGCGACGGGGCCCTTCACCGACGATTCCGGCGCCCTCATCATTTACGAAGCAGCGAGCAAGGAAGAAGCCGAAGGCTTCTTGAAAGCCGATCCCTTCAACGCCGCCGGCGTGTTCGTGTCCTATGTGCTTCGGCCGTGGAATCCGGTGATGGCCAATCGCGAGCTGTTCCCTGGGTGACCAAGCGGCCACATCAATATCGCTAAACTCCGCGCATCCCGCACTTCACATCGGCGAATTTGGGCAATCCAGTCAAACTGATCGCGAAGTACCGCCTCGAAAATGGTTGAATAGGTCCGTGCGTCACTCGCCATTTCACGGGGACCTGACAACCATGCGCGTATCGCAATTTCTTTCGGACCAGCGGATCAGCTTCGAGGAGATGGTCCATCCACCCGCGTACACATCGAAAAAGCTGGCGCGGTTTCTGCACATCTCCGGCCGGCAGGTCGTCAAAAGCATCCTGCTCAAGGGGCCGGCGGGCTTCTTCGTAGCCGTCCTCCCTGCGATGCAGGAGATCGACCTGGCCAAGCTGAGCGAACAACTCGGGGCCGTTCGCCTGGCGACGCTCGAAGAGCTGCACGATCGCTTTTCCGATTGCGAATGGGGCGCGGTGATGCCCTTCGGCCGTCTTTACGGCATGGCGACCATCCTCGAGTCGAGCATTCCGCTCGATGCCACGATCGTCTTCGAGGCCCAGCGACATGCGGTAGCGATCAAGATGCAATGTCGCGATTACGTGAAGCTGGAAAACCCGCGCCGCATGCACTTCGCGAAGCTCGACGCCGTCCCGGAAAAGCCGCATCCGCGCGCGGGGTGACCACCAGCCCTGTCCGAGGTCATCAACGCCCGGGCTGATCGCTCGCCAAGCCAGCACCTTACTTGGATTGCACTGTCTCTGTGTCCTCTCTGTGGCTAATGAATTTGAGGCTTTTGATGGCTAACGAACCTCTTGAATTGGGCGCTTGTCGACAATAGGTTATTCCATTGAATTCAATCCATCAGGAGCAAATCCATGGCACGGAAACGGACCCGCAACTATCGCGAAGAGCGTGCGGACTTTAGCGAGGAAGACGAAGAACGTCGGGACGATGAGGAAGGCGAAGAGGAAGAAGAGGAAGACGAAGAAGGGGATGAGGAAGAGGAGGAAGGCACCGAAGGCGAGGCTGAAGGCGAAGGGGAAGGGGACGAAGACGACGAGGAAGCTCCCAAAAAGAAGAAAAAGGTAAAACCCAAGGCCAAGCCAAAACCCAAACGGACGCGTGCCGCCAAGGTGACGCGCATGCGCATGACGTGGGGCGTCTTCAACAACTCCAACCAGATGGTGGCCCAGTTCGACTATCCGCAAAAGGAAGAGGCCGAAGCCGAGGCGGCCAAGCGCATGGCCGACAAGAAGTCGACCCACTTCGTCCAGCCGGTAAAGGAGCCGATCGAGGAAAAGAAGGACGACAAGAAGTGATGCCCCTGGAAATCAGTCCGCGCGACCTGGCCATGCACCTCGAAAACGGCCGCGCGATTCGGCTCCTGGATGTTCGCCAGCCCTGGGAAGCGAACCTCGCCCAGCTGGCGAACAGCCAGTTCATCCCTCTCAGTGAATTGCCCGCACGGGCGAGCGAGATTCCCAGCGACGCCGACGCGATGCTGGTCGTCTACTGCCATCACGGCGTGCGAAGCCTTTCGGCCGTTCACTACCTTCGGCAACTCGGCCACGCCGACACGTGCTCGCTTGCCGGCGGCATTGACGCCTGGAGTTGCGAGGTCGATCCAACGTTGCCGCGGTATTGATTCAACCGTCTCGTGCAAGCCCCATCATTGTCCGCTCGGCGGTTTAGCGCATAGCATCGCGGCAACCGCGCAACCGCGCTGCGCATGGCGACGTGCCACGTGCACTAAACCGCCGAACGGACCATGATGACGCCTGCCGCGCGGTAAGGTCTTCGCGGTCGGCAAAGTTTGCCCCCTTTCCAGATACCCCGTTTCATTATCCACCCAACGCCTTAGGAAGTACTTTCGCCTAAGTGCCGGTCGGTCCTTCGCCAGCGGTTTCGCGCGCGATTTTTCCCCGAACTGCCGTGGCTGGCCGCGGACGATTGCCGATCATTGGCGTGTCGAATGCGGCACGGCTGCCGTCTGAAATCCGAAAACTCCGATGGGTGAGACTGTGATGGACGGTTACACGATTCGCATCATTGAAGAGTCCGGCAGCAAATGCTGTCCGAAATGCGGACAGGCGTCCCATGGCCGCGGCGGCCTGGGACTATTCGCTGCCAATCACGATCAGCCGGTCTGTCGAAGCTGCGGCAAGAAAGGAGCGCCGACGATGGCCGCCCTGCTCGACCTGGCTCAAACGGCGGAGCGCGTCGGCAAGACCTGCCGGGTCTTGCTGACCCCGCCGATGGCATCCCTGCTCGACTTGGCCCACGCCGCCGAGGCCTACTCCTCGGCGCGCTGACGGCTTGATGTTTCGCGTTCCTCTGTCTGCTGTGCGACCCCACGGATGCGTTGTCCGTGGGGTTTTCTTACTTCTTATTCCATCGATTCTTGTCCCAGTCGCGCGGCTGCGAGTAGACGACGACGCGCGCGTTTTGCAGGTCGCTCGACTCCGGCCACCATTTGACGGCTCGGCCCGGGACGCTGGCTTCCGTCTGATGCTTCGCAATCTCCGTGTCGCGCGAGCGAGTCAGCACCGTCCATGTCGTCGGCACGTATTCCATCGGCAACACCGGCGGACGCTGCGATTCGCGGAAGATGCCTCCCGCGAAGAAGTGAGACCAGGCGTGGTCGTCGTCAATGTGGTCGCCATCTTGAAACTGGTCCGCGAGCCAGAGGCCGGCTTCGTGGTTAGGCAGGCGATTGCCGTGGAGGCGCTGCAGCGCCTTGGGCAGGCAGAACGCGATCAGAGCAATGAACACGACGCCGAAAGCGAATGGCGCGAAATTTGCGCGGGACGGCGCCAGCGCGAGCAAGCGGAGCGGCAATTCGCGCATGCCGGCGACGGCGAAATAGGTGCCGCCGAGGACCAGGATCATCACGTGCCGGTCGGAGATGTAGTTCGCGAGCATGCCGAGGCGCAGCAGGATGATCGTATGCAGCAACGCGTAGAGCAGGAGCGCCCAGAAACCGGGGTCGCGGCGCAGGCGACTGAACGACCAAACGAAACCGAGCACGGCGAAAACTCCAGCGACGTAGTGAAAGCCTTGATTCATCTCGACGCCGAGGGCCCAGGCGCTGCGTGCGAGCATGCCGGCGCTGCCGTGCTCCTGTCCGGGGCGAGCGACGGTGGCAGCAAAGAGAATCGGGCTTGCGGTCGCGCGCGGCGCGTCCGCCATCTGCTTGATCACATTGACCGTCGGCTTGTTCGAAAAATTGCCGGTCGAGATATAATAAGGCGCTCCGACGAGGGCCGCAGTCACGGCGCCGGCCGCGACACATTCGAGGCATTGCCGCCAGGGGCAGCGCCAGCTCGCACGCAGTTGCAGCGCGATCAGCACGACGCCGAACGTTGGCAGGATGAGCGCCCCTTCGGGCCGCGTCAGGTAAGCGAGGCCGGTGAACAGGCCACACAACATCGCGCGCCACACGCTGCGTTCGCGCACCGCGTGCACCAACTGCAACAGGCCGCTGACCAACATTACGAGGTAGACCGGTTCAGAGATACCGTCCGACAGATTTTGGGCGCTGATCGGCAGATATTGATATAGCAGCGTGCCGCCGAAGCTGACCGTGCAATCGAAGAACTGCCGGGCGAGAAAGTACATCGGCAGAATCAGAAGTAACGACGCGATCAGGTTGACGAGCTGCGTGCTCAGCTCCATGTTCTCCGCGGTCAGGCCGCCGTTCCATGCGCGCACGGGTTGCGACATCGCGAGGACCAGCAGCGGATAGCCGGGATGTTGATGATTGTTCTTGAGGACCGTCTGATACGAAACGCGCTGGTTCGCCGCATCGACCTGTTCAAATTGCAGAGCGTAGCGAATGTAGCCAATGCTGTCGCGTGCGGTGACTTCGGTATTGCTAAGCAGCCAGAGGCGCAAGGGCAGCACCAGCGCGAAAAGAGCGGCAAGCAGCAACCAGTCCCTTCTCGTAATCGAACGCGGTTCGGCTTCTTCCATGCCACATGCCCCTTCCGTGGGATGCGCGATAGGCGCAAGCTGCGGCATGGTAGCGCTTTTCAGGAATGGAATCAAGGCGGACTGTTCCCCAACTTGCGAGGAGATGCACTAAGATAATTCCCATGACATCCAAGCCGCGCATCGTGATTCCTGGCGATGACCCGCCGCAACTGCAAGCATCGCCGCACCTCGAACGCCTCCGGGAACGTGGGGATGTGAGCCTACATCTCGACCGCCCGACCGATGAGGTCGAGAAGGCGCGCCGCGTCGCCGGCGCGGTGTGCATGATCAACTCGCGCAGCGCCGTCAAATGGCCGGGACACCTGTTGCGTCAGCTACCCTCGCTGCGCATGATCACCGTCTGCGGTATCGGCACTGATTCGATCGACCTCGCCGCCGCTCGCGAGCTTGGCATCGTCGTCTGCAACATCCCGGGTCTGACCGCGCCGATCGTCGCCGAGCATGCCCTGGCATTGATGCTGGCCACGGCGCGGCGTGTCTGCTTTCAAACCACGCAACTCCGCAACGGTATCTGGAAGACGCCCGACAATCTCTACCTGCGCGGCCGCACGCTTGGCATCCTTGGCGTCGGCCCAATCGGCGCCGAGATGGCTCGGCTGGCGGGAGCCATCGGCATGCGCGTGCAGGCATGGACCTTTCATCCGACGCCGGAACGCGCCGCCCAGCTGGGCATCTCGTTCGTGTCGCTCGACGATTTGCTGCGCACCTCCGATGTCATCAGCATCCACGTCAAGCTGACCGACCAGACGCGCGGACTGATTGGCGCTCGCGCCATCGCATCGATGAAACCCGGCGCCTTGCTGATCAACACCGCCCGAGGCGCCATCGTCGACACCGCAGCCCTCGTCGATGCATTGCACCGTGGCCATCTCGGCGGCGCCGGCATCGATGTCTTTGACGTCGAGCCGATCGCAGCCGATCATCCGCTCCTGGCGTGCGAACAGGTCGTGCTGACGCCGCACGTCGCGGATCAGAATCCGGAAGGTTTCGAGATCCTCAATCGCGGCGCGGTCGATAACGTGCTGGCATTTCTCGACGGCAATCCCATCCATCGCGTGATTTGATCGGCAATCGGTTTGAGGGGCGGGCTCCCCTCTCCATTTGGGAGAGGGGATGGGGGTGAAGGCTAAACTTTCAGAGTCCGGTTGTTCTGTCCCCACCCCCAAAGCCAGAAGGAGAGGGCAGGATCATCCACGAAACGCGTTGGCACGTTCGACGATATGGGACAGGACGTCCTTGGTGACAGGCTTCGCGAGCACCAGCGGTTTGCCAGGGCGGTACGACGCGGGATTGGCGAGGGCGGCATCGCTGGAGATGAGGAAGGAAAAAACGGCGCCGCCGCCGGGGAGCGTCGCGATCTTGCCCGCTAGATCTTCGCCCGTGCCGTCCGCCAGATGCATTGCGGACAGGATCACCGTCGGCAATTCCGTCGCGGCTGCGGCCAGCGTCTCGGCGACGTTTGCGAACACGCGCGTCCGGGCAACGCCGAGCTCGCCCAGCATCGATTGCAGGATCTTCGCCTGCAATCGCGATGGCTCGACCAGCCAGATCGTCAACTCGCCGCGTGCCGGCTTGTCCTCGAGCAAGCGCGCCAGCGCCGCTCCCATTTCGACCGCCGTCGCGTAGCGATCCTCCGGCTTCTTTGCCATCGCCCGGGCGACGATCGCACTGCATTCTGCCGGCAGGTCAGGAATCACCTCACGCGGATCGGGAATCGGTCCCGTCGTATGCGCGAACATGAGCTGCATCAGGTTCGTCGAGCTGGCAAACGGCCGCACGCCGGTGAGTAGGTGATAATACGTACCGCCGGCGGACTAGATGTCCGTGCGGTGATCGACGCCGGCGCCGGTGCATTGCTCGGGGCTCATGTAGATCGGCGTGCCCAGCACGTTCCCCGGCTTGGTGAGATTCAGACCCTGCCCGGACATTGCGTCGAGGGCCTTGGCCAGGCCGAAATCGGTGATCTTGACGTGATCGTCGCTGGTGCGCAGCAGGTTCTCGGGCTTGATGTCACGATGCACGACGCCGACGGCGTGGGCCGCCGCCAGGCCGTCGCAGACCTCGCACAGAAAGCGGGTTGCCCGCTTCCAGTCGAGCTTGCCTTGCTTTTCGAGCAGGTCGGCCAGGGCGCCGCCGGGGACGAACTCCATGGCGAGAAAGAGCGTGTCGTCGTGCTGACCGATCTCGAAGAGCGTGACCGTATGGCTGTGCTGCAACTTGCCGACGGCCCGGGCCTCGGCGAGGAAACGCTGCATCGCTTCGGAGTTGGTCGCCAGGCCGGCGGGCAGGACCTTGAGCGCGACGAGACGTTCGACGAGCGGATCGAAGCCGCGATAGACTTCGCCCATGCCGCCGCGGGCGAGGAATGCCTGGATGTCGTACTTGCCGAGGCGGCTTCCTGGAGGAAAACGCGGTTCGGGCCCGGTCTTTGCCGGCTGCTGGCGCGGGGTGAAGGTGACGTCGAGCTCTATCACGGACTGGGAGGTGATCTGGGTGGAGGCGAGTTGTTCTTTGTCGCGCATCATCGCTTCGACCTGCTGGCGCAATTTGGCATCGTTGCCGCACTCGCGCTCAAGCAATGCCGTCCTTGCACTTGAATCGTCGACGGCCGAAACGGCCTCGAAAACGCGTTTGACTCGATCCAGATCTACGGGCACGTGCGACGCCCCTGTTGGGCCAGAGATTTAAGGGCCACGACTGGTGGTTGGTAGATATTATCGACCGCGGCGATATCACTGTCAACCGTCCCGGTGCCCCAAAAAGGAGGCGGTGTTGACAATACATCCATCCCGAGGACGAATTATCATAAGATGAAGGGATACTGGGAAAAGCCAACCTTCGCCGAGGAGCGCCATGAACGATTTCACCGATGCGACGCCGATCGCCACGCCCGAGCAGTTTCGGGTCGCGCTTCTTGCCGCCCGGCAAGGAATGACCGAGGTTCAACTGAAGTTGTTGCAGGCCCATTGCCGATCCGCGGATCGGACTGCATCGATCGATCGGCTCGCCCAGCAGCTGAGCTTGCCCAATCCGTCCGGAGCGCGGACGGCGTACAACAATTACGCCCACGCCATTGCGGATGGCTTGAAGTTTGTGCCGGCCGCTCTGGCGAAGAAGCCAATCTGGCTGTTTGCGATTGCGTACGGCCAGCCCAATGCGAACTCAAAGATGGATGGGGACTTCGAATGGGTGATGCGGCCGGAACTGGTGCAGGCGCTGGAAGCGATGCGATGGGCGTGACGGTGACTGGCCAAAAAAAGGGACATCCTTCCAGGCACAGGGCCGGGAAGGATGTATTGTGTTCGGGTTGGGCTGGATTTTAGTAGCGCTTGCCGCCGCCGTAACCGCCGCCGCCGCCACCACGACGACCACCGCCACCGCCGCCGCCACCACGATCTTCGCGAGGACGGGCTTCATTGACGGTCAGCTGGCGTCCGCCCGATTCCTTGCCATTGAGCGCGGTGATGGCCGCCTGGCCTTCCTGGGCACTGCTCATCTCGACAAAGCCGAAGCCCTTCGAGCGGCCGGTGTCGCGGTCCATGATGACCTGCGCCGACTGAACGGTCCCGTGCGCGGAGAAAAGGGCTTCCAGGTCGGAATCCGTCACACTGTAAGCGAGATTGCCGACATACAACTTCATGGCCACTGTGGGCCTCCTTCAGGAATATCACGTATACGACCCAACCCACCATGGGATGCTGCCGCAACATGACAAAGACTTATGGGTGAGAGAAAAGGACGTTGGAGTGATAACCGAAAGGAGATCGTTTCCACGAGCGCTTTGCAAAGACCCAATACTCGGTCATTATAACAGGGGCGGAACCAGAAAGCAACCAAGAGATTCGCGATTTGTCAATTATTTCACAATTCGTCCCGATCAGCGACCACGCTCAACAGCCGATGATCGTCTAGAATCGCGAAAATGCATCGAAATACGCAGATGGCGGACTAAAGGGGGACTGGGACGTCCCGGGGCCCGTCTTCCTCCAGAAGAGCTGATCGACGCGTTAATGCCCGATCACCGGCGTTTCCGCGAAGCGGGGGAGGCCCGTCGTTTTACGACGAGTG
>DASRSQ010000891.1:0-9686 GCA_035656475.1 Gemmataceae bacterium
TCGGCGCCCTTGCGGGACCGTGGATCATCACGCTCATCGATCGCTGGTGGGGCTGTCGGCAGGGCCTGCTTTATCTCAGCGTGTTTTGCATCTTTCCCGCGGCGCTCACCGCGTTTTGCGAGCGCAAAATGTTTCCGGGAATCATCGAGGATTCTGCCAGCTGGGAAGATGTCGTCATGCATCCTCACATGGCGCTGATGGCCGGCGTCATCCTGATCTATTTCGCCCTGGAGAATTGTCTCGAATTTTGGCCCGACCCGTATTTGAAAGAGATCGGCTACCAGGGCAGGGGAATGGGCGCGGGCATGCTCGTGTTCTGGCTGGCCTTCATTGGCACTCGCGCTCTTGCCGCGTGGTGGTTCTACGAGCATCCCACCCATGGCTTCGGCGTCACGCTCGGATTGCTCATCGTCTCGGCGATCATCCTTGGCAATCTCACTGCTGGCGTCGAGATCGGCGGCGGCAGCCTCGGTTTCTGGCTCGTCGGCGCCTGCTATGGCCCGCTCCTGCCGGGCTTTCTCGGCATTGCCACGACCATCATCGCGGGCAAGCCGCTCAGCGCCACGGTCCTGGCCGGCCTCCTCGCCCTCAGCGGCCTCGACACGCTGGTCGTGCGCCCGCTGATGTCCGGCTTCGGCCACGACCGCACCGCCCGCTCCGTGATGCGCGTACCGACCGTGCTCGCCATCATCCTCGCGGCGCCGTTGCTGTTGCTGGCGTTTTTGTAGTGGGGTTACAAGAACTGCGGGACGAGGCCGACGACTGAATATTTCTTCGGCATGGACACAATCATGTTGATACAAGGATCCGCGCTGGTCGTGCCCGGGATTTCATTGACGGCGCGATCGTGTCCACGTTATCTTTATCAACAGGTTTGCGAACTGCGGCTCGAGGAACACCATGTCTGCATCGATTAGCGGCGATTTCAGAACAGACGCCGGTATGCTTTGCGTGTGGGATCCGGATGCCTTTCATACCACACATCGACTCGACTCGTGGGAAACCGAGGCTGAAATCGTTCGGCACATCAAGGCTGGCCATCTGGCGCCAATCAACGTCGCCGGTCCTACGAACGGTAAGCATAGGGTCATCGTGCGGGTTGGGAACGACAAGCTGGCTGCCCGTCTGACGGAACGAGAGAGAAAGTACTTTCTGCTCGAATCGGACCCGTATCGACTCCAAACGTCGGGACGAATTTGCATCAGCGGGCTTGAGTACGTCGAACGACAACCGGGTGCAAGCGTTGGAGTTCTGCCGCTGCGTGCAGGCGAATACGTGGTCAAGCTCTACCTCATTTCGTGGCACGAAGAGCCCGGAATGGAAAAACGAAATGGCGATCCGAAGCCGGGCGCGTTGCCGGACTTCGTTATGCTGGTGAATCCGAAACCGAAGGGGAAGCCCGTAATTTTCCGAACAAAAATGTTCGCGATGGAACCGCCGAAATAGCAACCGAACAGGGCAGGGGGTCACTTGCGGTTCGCTTGCTCCTTTAATTCGTCGAGCAACTCCATCTCTTCCGGCGGGATGTCGTTCTGACTGTCTTCAATTGGCATGATTGCTACTCACTGCTTCCTGATTTCTGACTACTGCGTGTCATACGCCAGATTCGCCTGCAGCCAGCGCTCCGCGTCCGCGACCGTCATGTGCTTGCGGCTCGCGTAGTCCTCGACCTGGTCGCGGGTGACGAGGTCGACGGCGAAGTAGCGCGCTTCCGGATGCGCGAAGTAGAGGCCGCTAACGCTGGCCGCGGGCCACATCGCGTAACTGTCGGTTAGCCTCATGCCGATGCGTGGCTCCGCCTCGAGCACCTTCCACAGCGTGCCTTTCTCGGTATGATCCGGGCACGACGGATAGCCGGCGGCGGGGCGGATGCCGCGATATTTTTCCTGGATCAGGTCCTCGTTCGAGAGATTCTCGTTCTGGCCGAAGCCCCATTCTTGCCTCGCCTTTTGATGCAGATACTCCGCGAACGCCTCGGCCAAACGATCCGCGATGGCCTCGACCATGATCGCGTTGTAATCGTCGCCGGCCTTCTTGTATTGCTCGGCCAACTCCTTCGCGCCATAGCCCGCGGAGACGGCGAATGCGCCCAGGTAGTCGTGCTTGCCGCTCTCGACCGGGGCGATGTAATCGGCCAGGCTGCGGAAGTTTGACTGCCCCTCGCGTTCCCATTGCTGCCGCAGCATCGGCATCCGGCACAACTCGTGCGTGCGCGATTCGTCGGTGTAAAGGACGAGGTCGTCGCCGTCGCTGTTGGCAGGGAAAAACCCGTAGACGCCGCGGGCCTGGATCGGTGCCGGGCCGACGTTGCGGCCCTGGATCGTTTGACGCTTTAGCAGCGTTTGCAGCATCGCCTGCGCCTTCGCGAACAGCTCAGTCGCTTCCTTGCCGAAGATCGGGTCCTTGAGAATCTCGGGATACTTGCCCTTGAGCTCCCACGCCATGAAGAAGGGCGACCAGTCGATGTACGGCACCAGCGTCGCCAGCGGTAGATCGTCGATCGTGCGCACGCCGAGAAATGCGGGGCAGGGGAGGGCGGCGTGGTTCCAGTCGATGTGGAAGCGCTTCGCCTTCGCCTCGGCGTACGGCACCAGCTTGCGTTCGCGCCGCTTGCGATAGCTCTCGCGGTCCTTCTCCTGGGCGTCGCGATTCTCGCGGTCGAGTTCGCGCCGGGATTCGGAACGCATCAGGCGATCGACGACGCCTACGCAGCGCGACGCGTCCTTCACGTACATCGTGATGTTGCCATAGCACGGCGCGATGCGCACGGCGGTGTGCTTGGCGCTGGTCGTCGCGCCGCCGATGAGCAGGGGGATGGTGAAGCCCTCACGCTGCATCTCCTTGGCGACGTGCACCATCTCGTCCAGGCTCGGCGTGATCAGGCCTGACAGGCCGATCATGTCGACGCTGTGCTTCTTCGCCTCCTCCAGAATCTTCTCACACGGCGTCATCACGCCGAGGTCGATCACCTCGTAGTCATTGCAACCGAGGACGACGCCGACGATGTTCTTGCCGATGTCGTGGACATCGCCGCGCACGGTTGCCATCAGGATCTTGCCGCGTGCCTTGTGGACGGCGCCGCTCTTGAGCCGTTCGGCTTCCATGAAGGGGAGCAGGTACTTGACCGCTTGCTTCATGACGCGCGCACTCTTGACGACCTGGGGCAGAAACATCTTGCCCGAGCCAAACAGGTCGCCGACAACGTTCATGCCATCCATGAGCGGGCCTTCGATGATGTGCAGCGGCTTGTCGTACTTCTGCCGGGCTTCCTCGACGTCCGCATCGACATAGTCGCCGATGCCGTTGACGAGCGCGTGCTTGAGACGCTCCTCGACCGGCGCGCTGCGCCAGGCACTCGCTTGCGTCTCGACCTTGTCCTTCTTCTTGACGCCCTCGGCGAACTTGAGCAGCCGTTCGGTCGCATCGGCGCGGCGATTGAGGACGACGTCTTCGACGTGCTCGAGCAGGTCCTTCGGGATTTCTTCGTATACCTGCAACTGGCCCGGATTGACGATGCCCATGTCCAGGCCGGACTTGATCGCGTGATAGAGGAAAACCGCATTGATCGCCTCGCGCACGACCTCGTTGCCACGGAAGCTGAACGAGACATTGCTGACGCCACCCGAGGTCTTCGCACGCGGGAACATGCTTTTCAGTTCGCGCACGGCGTTGAAGAACTCGACGGCATAGTTGTTGTGCTCCTCCATGCCGGTGCCAATCGGCATGATGTTGGTATCGAAGATGATGTCGCTGGGATCAAAGCCGACTTCCTCGGTCAGAAGCTTATAGGCGTACGCGCTAATTTTGACCTTGTCGTCGCACGTGACCGCTTGCCCCTCGGGAACGCCGGGAATCAGATCCTTCGCGGTGAACGCCATCACGATGACGGCGGCTCCATAGCGTTTGATGAGCCGCGCTTCTTCGAGGAACTTCTCCTTGCCGCCTTTCAGGCTGATCGAGTTGACAATGCCTTTGCCCTGGAGACACTTCAAGCCCGCTTCGATGATCTCGAAGTTGGAGCTATCGACCATGATCGGCACATTGGCGAGGTCGGGCTCGTTCGCCAGCAGGTGAAGGAAGCGCGTCATCGCTTCCTTGCCGTCGATGAGGTCGGCGTCCATGTTGACGTCGAGAATATTGGCGCCGCCTTCGACCTGCTCGCGCGCGATCTTGATGGCAGCGTCGTAGTTGGATTCCTTGATCAGGCGTTTGAACTTGAGCGAGCCGGTGATGTTGCAGCGCTCTCCGACCATGACGAAGTTGGTCTCGGGGCGGACGACGAGAACCTCGTTGCCACTGAAGTAGGACCAGCCGGGCAGGTTCGGAATCTTGCGTGGCGGGACCTTGTCGATTTCCTTGCCGATGGCGGCGATCCATTCGGGCGTCGTGCCGCAGCAACCGCCGACGATGTTGACCCAGCCCTGACGCGCGAACTCGCCGAGCGCCTTGGCGGTGCCGTCCTTGCCGAGGCCGACGAAGCCGCCCATGCCGTCGGGGAGCCCGGCGTTGGGATAGACGGAGATCGGCAGGCGCGAAATCTGCGCGATACCTTCGACGGCGGGCCGCAACAGATCGACGCCAACGCCGCAGTTGAAGCCGACGCTGAGAGCGTCGAAGTGCGACACCGAGACGTAGAACGCCTCCGGCGTTTGCGAAAACAGCGTACGCCCGCTTGGATTGTAGATGGTTCCGGACACCGTGGTCGGAATCCACGTTTTGTGGTCCGCGTTGTACTTGTCGATCGCGAAGAGGGCCGCCTTCAGAACGAGGATGTCGTTGCCCGTCTCGACGACGAGCATGTCGACGCCGCCTTCGACGAGAGCCGCGACTTGCTCGTAGTACGATTGGGCAAAGTCATCGAAGTCGAGCGAACGCTTGCCCTGGTCGGCTTGCCCCGGTTCGATGTAGAGCGTCTTGTTCGTCGGCCCAATGCTGCCCGCCACGAAACGCGGCTTGTCCGGATTGCGGCGCGTGAAGTCGTCGGCCGCCCGGCGGGCGAGCTGGGCGGCGGCCTTGTTGATCTCGACCACCAGCGGATCGAGCGCGAACTCCTCCAGCGCGAGCCGGGTGGCGTTGAACGAGCAGGTCTCGACGATATCGGCGCCGGCTTCGAGATACGCCCGATGAATGTCCTCGATCATCTTCGGCTGTGTGAGGACGAGAGCCTCCGTGCAGTTCTTGAGCGACTTCGGATGGGTGCGGAAGCGCTCGCCGCGATAGTCGGCTTCCTCCGGCTTCTTCGAATAGATGAGCGCGCCCATCGAGCCGTCGAGAAGCAGAATGCGCTCGCTCATCAGCGTGCGCAGGGCGTCGCCGGACTTCATCTTGGTCAGAATCGACATCGCAATCCATCCCGTCTTGGTTCGAAATCTCGTCCAGAATATGTAATTCTACGGTTTCACAGTGCGCGAATCGATGCCAGTCTCTGCCAGCATTGGCGTGCGGCTAGCTAATTGGTCCGTGAGATCCTTCGAAAAAAAAGCTAAGATGACATCGTGGCGGGCACTTTTCGCGAGGCTCGGGCGATGCAAATCCTTCATGACACGCATTGGCTGCTCGAACTTCATTCTCCGGCTGCCGCCAGCAAACACATTTTCGTCATCATGACGTTTACTTCGTTGGGCGTGTCCGAGTTCGCTGCGTTGAGCATCATCCTCGGCATCGCCTATCTGATGCTCGAAATGCCCGCGGCAGCCGACTTCTTGTCGGGCGGCGGCCTGTTCGGCTTCTGCGGTTTTCTCGGCACCGTTTTTGGCTTCGTCGGCCTACGCACCTGCCATGACATGAATCTGCGTTTCGACGGCGACTCCGAATGCCTGATCGTGTCGCACAACAAGACCGAACGGCGCATCCCATTCGGAGACATCATCAAGGCCGAGGTGTTCGACGACGGTTCCGACAGCGTCGTCTACGCGCTCCGCATCGTCGTGCGCGATTCCGACAAGCCGGTGCAGCCCAACGATAGGGACTACCAAGATGACGCCAAGCTCAAGGCGATGGCAGACAAGATCAACAGCTTTCTTCGGATGTACCGTCCTGACGACGTCAGCATCAACCTGGCCGATGCCGACCTGGCAACGATGGCGAAGGGCATCGTGACCAACCTCTGGCACGGCACGCCCGCGGCTCCCGCTTCGCCGCCGGCGTCCGTGACGCAGCGCGAAGGGGCAGTGTGGTTCGTGTGTCCCGAATGCGGCAAGGGAACTGACGATGTGTGCGGCCCGCCGCCGTACGAGTGTCGCACATGCAGGCAGGACAGCGTGCCGGTGCATTTGAAAGATCACACGCCGGGCCGCATGATCGTGATCCGCTGCTCGTGTGGTTTCACGTCCTCTGCCCCCGTCAGCTTCATCGGCACGCAGCGGCCATGCCCGAAATGCGGCAAGAAGATCCTCGTTCCAAGCGACGACGGGTCGATTCGGGAAGGGCTGGCCGAGTAATATTGGGCCGCCGAAAACCGGATGGATTTCAAACGCAATTAAACATAAGAGCGATTATCGGACGTTATTTTCGCGGCCAAAAAACCGAGGCGCCGACAGCCAACGTCCGATAATGTCCGTTATGTTTAATTGCGGATACCCTGAAATCCGCATTCAGAAGTCGCTTCCGTTCAGGGCGTGCTATTTACGGATCTCGCAGCGTGGCAATTTCTCTTTCAGGGCTGCACATCCTTTGTCAGACACCTTCGTGCCATAGAGCTTCAGCGATTGCAGGTTCTTCAAATGGGCAAGTTCTCCCAGGCCGGCATCCGTCACTTTCGTGTACGACAAGTCCAGGACTTGGAGTCTCTCAAGGCCCGCCAATCCTTTCAGTTCATCGTCTGACAAGAGAGAACCGGGAAGCCGTAGGGATACCAGGTTTTTCAGCGCGCTTAGGTCTTTCAGGCTGGCCCCCTTCAGTTTTGATTCGCATCCCGCATTATCAACGTATAGGGCTCGCAAGCGCTTCATCTGGGCAAGGCTCTTAAGCCCTGCATCGCTGAGATGCGAACGGAATAACTCAAGCTCTTGAAGACTCGTCACAGCGGACAGCTCTTTCGCCCATTCGTCATCGACTTCCGCACCAGTGGCAAACACGGAAACGAGATTCTTAAGACGAATCAGGTTTTTGAGGCCTTTTGGCGTGATTTGCTCGCTTGACAAACGCAAATGTGCCAACTTAGGAAAGCCTGAGACCTCATTCAGGCCGGCATCTGTGACCTTAGTCCCTGCGAGATCGAGCATGGTGAGCTCTTTTAGACCAACAAGGTGCTTGATTCCCTCGTCAGTGATTGGTGTGACCGTCAGCCATATTTCGGTTAGGGACTTCATTTTGCCGACGACCTTCATGCCACCGTCGGTTACCTTTGTGCTCGACAGATGAAGTGTCGTCAGATTCTTCAAGCCCACCAATTCCTCAAGTCCGGCGTCAGTTATTTTTGTGGAACACACGTCCAAATAACCCAGATGCGCAAGACCTACGAGGCTCTTCATCGCGCCATCCGTGATTTGAGTTGAGTTCAGGTCCAAGTGCCTGAGGTTCTTGCAAATGGCAATTTCCTTGACGTGCGCGTCAGAGATATCGGCTAAGGCGAGGTTTAACCAGGTGAGGTTTGGCAGTGACGTGACTTGACGCAGCCCATCCACGTTCAGGTTGGGGCAGTGACTCAGATCGATTGCGAACGATATCTCAATCTCGGGAAGCTTGGCTTTGGGTGGATCGCGGAAGCGAAAACCGGGAATACCCTTTCCCGCGTTCTCCAGGCCTTCTCGGAAATTAGGATAATCCGAAAAGCATCCGCCATAAACCGCACCCAGCTTTTCACAAGCGGAGATCGTCGCCGAATTGATGGTCTTCTTATCTTGCGACTCTACGGAACTTGATGAGACAAGCAACGAGCAGATACAAATGATGATCGATGCGCGGAAAATCATGTCAACCTCTTGACGGTGATGAGTTGTCGCAGCAATCGCAATCGTTTGCTGGCGCGGCGTGATAGCCCGCACGATAGTTGCCGAATGACGCCAGCGTGCGCTCGACCACATGACGGGTCTTGCCCAGCTACTTCCGTCGGCTCAAATTATGTTACGAAAGAACCGGAATTCACTTCCGCGTCTTTCGCGTGTTGGCTGCCTGCACAACTGCTCACCGCGCTTGCACCATCGTAAGCACCAAGGCGGTTTTGAAACCGTCGCCCCTCGGGGCGAACATCGTACAATGACCGTTGTGCGTCACGAGGAAGCAACAACGATTATCGGTGCGATCATGTCCAACGAGAGCGAACAGACCAAGCCCGCGACAACTCCGGAGGCGGCGCCGGCCGCCAGCAAGCCGGCCGACAAGCCCGCAGCTCCGCCCAAGCCGGCCGACAACAAACGCCGGCCGCCTTCGCGTGGCGACAGCGGGCCGCGCAAGCGCATCCGCGAATCGGTCCCGTCGCTCGATGCCGACCTCGACTACAAGAACAAGTTCAGCCCCAACGTCCGCGATCTCGACAAGGAAATCGAGGACGAACTCAACGCGGCTCTCGGCGGTCTGGACGACAAGAACCTCTTCGCCGGCGACACGTCCGAAAAGGTGCGGGCCGAGGCGACCCAGTCGGAAGATGGTCGCAAGAAAGGCAAGATCATCTCGATTCGCATGCCGGACATCTTCGTCGAAATCCCCGGCGGCCGCGGCCAGGGCGTCCTCACCGCGGAGCACTTCCCCGAAGGCCTGCCCAAGATCGGCGACGAGGTCGATATCTCGATCGAGGGCTACGATCCAGTCAACGGCCTCTTGATCCTGACGCGCCGCGGCGCCGCCGTCCATGCGGACTGGTCGAGCGTTGCCGAGGGGATGATCGTCGAGGCCCGCGTGCTTGAGACCAACAAGGGAGGCCTGACCGTCGATGTCAACGGCATCCGTGGCTTCATGCCGATCAGCCAGATCGATCGCTTCCGCGTCGAGAACGCCGAGCAGTACGTCAACCAGAAGTTGACCTGCATGGTGACGGACGTCAACAAGGAAGAACGCAATCTCGTTGTCAGCCGGCGTGCCTTGCTCGAGAAGGAACGCGAGGAGCAGCGCGAGAAGTTGTGGAACGAGCTGGCCGAAGGCCAGGTCCGCCAGGGCGTCATCGGCAACGTGCGCGATTTCGGCGCGTTCGTCGATCTCGGCGGCGTTGACGGTCTCTTGCACGTCAGCGAAATTAGCTGGAAGCGCATCCCCGACGCCACGCAGGTGCTGCAAGCCGGCCAGATGATCAAGGTCGTAATCCTGAAGATCGACCGCGAGAATCGAAAGCTGAGCCTGGGCCTGAAGCAACTCGAAAACAACCCGTGGGACAACATCCAGGACCGCTTCACGTCAGGCCACACTGTCACCGGCAAGGTGACGCGCACGATGGACTTCGGCGCCTTCGTCGAACTCGAGCCCGGCGTCGAAGGCATGATCCACATCTCGGAACTCGCCCGCAACAAGGTCTGGCGCGTTAGTGACGTCGTGAAGCCCGGCCAGGACGTCGAGGTCAAGATCCTGTCCGTCGATCCCGCCGCCCGCCGCATCTCGCTGTCGCTGCGTGCCGCCCTGCCCGAAGAAGTCGTCGTAACGGAGGAGGACGAGGAGAAGACCTACGTCCGCGAGGAGCCGGCGAAGCCGCGCGTGCGCAACTACGAATTGAAAGGCGGCGTCGGCGGCGGACTCTTGATTCCGGAACCGCCGAAGAC
>DASRSQ010000892.1:0-11854 GCA_035656475.1 Gemmataceae bacterium
AGAAGAAATCCGACGACGCGGAAGCCAAGGAACCCAAGAAGGCTGAGTTGCCCCCGCCGCCGTCGACGTTCCCGGCTCGCAAGGACTTTGTCGATCCAAGCCAGGGCGGCGTGCAGCACGTCACCTTCATTGACGATCAGATCAAGAAGGTGTGGAAGGAAAACAAGACCTATCCTTCGGACCGCTGCAGCGATCACGAATTCCTGCGCCGCGCCTCTCTCGACATCATCGGCCGAATCCCGACGCTGGCCGAGATCGGCAAGTTCATGTCCCAGCCCGAAGAGAAACGCCGATCCTGGGTCATCAACGAAATGCTCGACGGCCCGAGCTATGGCTACGGCAAGGAGTATGCCCAGAACTTCGCCAACATCTGGACCGTCTACCTCATGACCCGCAGCGGCTCCAGCAAACATCACCAGGCACAGATGAATGACTGGCTCTACGACCAGTTCAAAGGCGACAAGGAAAAAGAAATCGCGCCCGACTGGTCGAAGACGGCAACCCAGCTGATCGCCGCCAGCGGCAAGACCAATGAAAAGCAAGCCGTCAACTACCTCCTCCACAACATGGGAGAAGATTTCAAGCAAGATCCAGCCAAGAACGGCAAGTGGGACATGATCCCCGCGACCTCGCGCACCACACGCCTCTTCCTTGGCATCCGCACCCAGTGCGTGCAGTGCCACGATCATCCGTTCAACGGCGAATGGCGTCAGGAGCACTTCTGGGGCATCAATGCCTTCTTCCGCCAGATCGACACCACCCCGGGCGGCCGGCCCAATCCGATGCTCGCCAAGAAAAAGAAGGGGGAGAAGATTGTCACCGAGTACACGCTCTCGGACAACAATTCGATGAATAGCCGCGGCCTCGTTCCTTACGAACGCCGCAACGCCGTGCTGCTCTTCACGGATCCGAGCTTCCTCGATGGCAAGAAGATCCCGAAGAACTTCAAGGGCACGCGCCGCGAGGCGCTGGCGGGGTTCGTCACCACCAGCCCGTTCTTCTCCAAGGCCTTCGTCAATCGCACCTGGAACCATTTCTTCGGCAAGAGCTTCACGCGTGACGCGGTCGACGATTTCCACGAGCAGAATCAGATCTCGCATCCGGAGCTGCTGGAAAAGCTGGCGACCGACTGGGCCAGCGATTACAAGCACAATCCGAAGGTCCTGATTCGCTGGATTTGCAACAGCCAGGCCTACGGTCTGTCGAGCCGGGCGAACAAGTGGAACGATCAGCCCGACCACGAAGTCCTTTTCGCTCGCATGTTGCTCAAGCCGATGACGCCCGAGCAGATGTTCGAATCGATGATGATCGCCACGCAGGCGCGCATCTCGCAGAACAAGGATGACAAGCTGGCCGCCAAGGAAGCCTGGCTGAACAAGCTCGTCGTCAACTTCGGCAACGACGAAGGCGAGGAAGGCAGCTTCTCGGGCACCGTCGTTCAAGCTCTGCTGCTGATGAACGGCCAGGACATCAACAACGCGATCACCGACAAGAAGGAAGGCACCGTGGCCGCCATCGTCCAGAAGCGCGGCGCATCCTACGCCTCGCTCAAGATGGCGGTGCGCGACATGTACCTCGCCACGGTCAATCGCGAGCCGACGGCAAAGGAGATCGCCGATTACAGCAGCCCGAATTTCTTCTCGTTCCGCCCGGGTTCCAAGACATCACCGAATAGCCCGGAATTCTGGCGCAATTACTACGAAGACATCATGTGGGCCCTGCTCAACAGCAACGAGTTCATCCTCAACCACTAAGACGCCGGAGTGGTTAGTGGCTAGCTATTATAAAAGCGAAACGCCTGGTAGTTCGATGGAACCGCCAGGCGTTTTGCATTTCACTAGCCACTACTACGGGACCGCCACATGCGAGGCGACAATATACTGAATGCGGCCGACGTCGGAGCGGTACATCACGGGGCCATAGACCGACACGGTGCGATTGACGTAGTCGGCAAGGCTCTTGCCGGGATTGGTTGTGACATACATGATCGTTTTGCCCGAGTTGTCGACGAGCGAGTAGAGAGGCTGGCCATTGTCGGCAGTCATCTTGACGTTGTCGAAGAGCCGGCCGTAGGAGCTCCAGGCGGGCGGGCTTTGCATCCGTAAATTGGGATCCGTGAGCTGGGGCGGCGGCACGTTGGTGCCGGGGGACAAAACGGTGCGTGACGCGGGTTGATACGGGCTCTGCTGCGACATGCTGTTGAGAGCGTTCTGGGCGTAGCCTTTCTGATTGAGGTCAGTCGTCGAGTCCGCGACCTGCTTGTAGAGCCGTTGCGCGGTAGCATAATCGCCGCTCTTGCGTGCGCTGTCGGCCTGGGATAGCAGCGAGTTTGTCGAATAGCCATTGGGGGACGGGATCCAGCTCGCCGGCGCGCTGGCCGTGGCGACCACGGTGGAGGCGCGAACCGCCTCGGCCGGCAGATAGCGTACCTCGTTGCCGTGTGGCTGGATGGGGAGCCAGGTGTCGTTGCCGATCTTGAGCGGCCGATTGGTGATGACGACGATGGTCCCCTGCGTCACCTTGATGCTCTCGCGGTTCGGCTGTTGATCGACCAGCCGGCTGCCCGGCAGGATTGACACCGGCCGGGCCGGATCGCAGACCACGAACGCCTGCGTCGCATCGATCTGCTTTACATCTTTGGCATTGATCCAGCTAAACGAGCCCTGCGGCGGCATGATTTCTAGCCAGCCAGGCGCTTCTTTTGATTCTCGCAACACCAGCACCTTGTCGTTTTGCTTCAACAAGGAGGTGGCATAAAACTGCTTGCTCGGCCCGCTGCGCACCTCGACCTGGGGAAGCAGAATGACGGCCTCGGCTGGATAGCTCTGAGCGAACGCCGGCGCGGCAATCGCCAGCACGCCGACCGCCGCTGCGATGATGGTTGGAATCCGCATATGCACCTCCCGTCTCTGGATCGAGCGCACCCCTATAACGAAATCGACCAGGGAATCAAGGCGACATGAACGAAATCGCTAACGCCGTGCGAAGATAGGGGATTTGTGTGGTCTTTGCGGCCAAATGCATGATAAGACAGAAATACGAGGGATCGAATGAACCCGGTGTACAAAAAAACGGCGCTCGCGATATTCAAGCGACAACTCAAGCAGGCGCTGCCGCATTTCAAGCAGATCAGAGCTGGGTTGCCTCAGAGCACGGTCTTTTGCCGGGAACACAGCAAGGATCTCCAGGTTTATGTGTTGGTGTGTTGGGGTTCCTATGAGGAGAAATTCAATGTGAGAGTTGGTTGGACCTACAGAAGCACCCTTGACGAAATGAGTTCTCATTTCGATCCAAGTACTGTTCTTGACTTCAATGCTGTCATCATTTCGCTGGACGCTCTGCGCGGCCAACCTGAAGTCTGGCACAACTTGCGTGACACAAGACACGTGATCCTCGATGCCGAAGGCATGGCATCAGTCATCGCTTCCGCGATTCAAGAGTTGATGTCGATCGGCGTGCCAATGCTGGAGCGTGTGGTGTCGTCGAAGACGTAGCAGCCAATTCGTAGATTGACGTTGGCCCCGGAGGATTTGCGCATGGCGGATTTCACCTACGCTCAGATCGCGAAGATGATCGATCACTCGTTGCTGCAACAGCAGCTCACCGACGCCGAGCTCGAAGCGGGCTGCCGGCTGGCGCGTGAGTACGACGTCGCGTCGGTCTGCATCAAGCCATACGCCGTGCCGATGGCGCGTGACATCCTCAAGGGATCGACGGTCGCCGTCAGCACGACGATCGGCTTCCCGCACGGTGGACACGTCACCTCGATCAAGGTGATGGAAGCAGTGCAGGCGATCGCCGATGGCGCGGTCGAGCTCGACATGGTTGTCAACATTGGCAAGGTCCTGAGCAACGACTGGAATTATGTCGCCCAGGACATCCGTGCCGTCGTGGACGCGGCTCACGAACGCAAGGCGATCGTGAAGGTCATCTTCGAGAATTGCTTTTTGCATGACGAGCACAAGGAAATGCTGTGCAAGATCTGCGGCGACGTCCGAGCAGACTTCGTCAAAACATCGACCGGCTACGGCAGCACCGGCGCGACCGACGATGACCTCAAGCTAATGCGCCGCTGTTCGCCGCCGCACGTGAAGGTGAAAGCCGCCGGCGGCGTGCGCAATTTCGAGCGGGCCGTCATCGTGCGTGGTATCGGTGTCTCACGCATCGGCGCCACCGCGAGCAAGGCCATCCTCGATGAATGCAAGACGTATCTGCAAAGCCATTAGTGATTGCCGGGGGGGCGTATGTCACTACCAAAGGTACTCGTGTTCCTGCTCGTGCTAATGCCTACCATCGCCCGCGCCGGCGAGAACTGGCCCGGCTGGCGCGGCCCGACTGGCGATGGCCACAGCGACGAGAAAAACCTGCCGCTCAAGTGGGACGGCAAGTCGAGCTTGAACATCCTCTGGAAGGCGCCCCTTCTGCCTGACAAGGCGAAGCCCGATCAGAATCAGTCGAGCCCGATCGTCTGGGGCCAGCGCGCCTTCGTCACCGTCTCCTACTGGCCCGACAAAGCCGAGCCGAAGAGCTATCCCGAGCATCACCTGCTCTGCTTCGACGTGAAGACCGGCGACCGCCTCTGGGACACGCAAATCCCGCCCGGCCCCTGGAAGCTCAGCGACCTCCGCGGCGGCTACACCTGCCCTACTCCGGCCACTGACGGCGCCCTCGTCTTTACCTGCTTCGGCTCCTCCGTCCTCGCGGCCGTCGACTTCCAGGGGAAGATCGCCTGGCGCAACGAGATCAAGCCGCATGCCTTCGATGTCGCCTTCGCTGCCAGTCCGATCCTGTATAAAGGCGCGGTCGTTCTGGTATGCGACCAACTCGGAGGCAAATCGATCATCTATGCCTTCGAATGCAAGACAGGCGACATCCGCTGGGAGACGAAACGTCCCAAGACGAGCTGGGCCCACAGCACGCCGATCCTGGCGAAGGTCGGCGACAAGCTGCAGCTCCTGACCGCGACCGACCGCGGACCGCAAGGCATTGACCCGAACACCGGCGACGTCCTCTGGACCTACACCGACAGCAAACAAGTCGGCGACACCGTCAGCCCGACCTATCGCGATGGCCTGCTCTACGTCGATTCCGGCCGCGGCGGTGCGGGCGTCTGCATCGACGCAACCGGCTCTGGTGACGTATCAAAGACCGCTCTCAAATGGCGCGGCCCCAACATCGGCGAAGGTTTCTCCTCTCCGATCCTCGTCGGCGACAACCTCTACCGCCTCTACGGCGGCGGCAACCTCGCCTGCTGGCGCTGGACCACCGGCGCCAAGGTGTTTCAGGAACGCCTCGACGGCGCCGAAGCCGCCTGCAGCCCGATCGCCACCGCCGATGGCCGCATTTACTTCGCCAGCGCGAACAAGACCTACGTGGTGCAGGCGGGTCCCAAATTGGAGGTCCTCGCCATCAACACGATCGGCGACGGCAGCCGGGCGTCGCCGGCGGTCGCCGCGGGGCGGATTTATCTCAAGGGGATGCGGAATCTTTATTGCATTGGTAACAAGTGAGGCACATGTGCGCCCATGTTCGAGTTTTTCGATCGAGATGAAGCGTACCGAGTGAATCTTGGCCAGCCTGCCTCACTGGTTTCAGCCACAGAGTGTGCCTGCAACGCTGTCAGGTGCTGTCCACTCGAGGAAAACTCATGAGCAACCTCAACCCCGATGAACTTCGCCGCTGGCGCCTTGTCCTCGGCAAGGACTCGCAAGAATCGCTCAACCGCATGGGCGGCTGCGCGCTCTCCTCCGCCGATGGCGAACTCGACGACGCGCTCGGCGCCATCTACGATGAAACCGGCGGCGAAGACGATGGGGATGGCCAACGCTCGGCCGGGCTTGGCAAATCGTCGCCGCGGCTTGCCAAATGGCTTGGCGATATCCGCAACTTCTTCAAGGAAGATGTCGTCGCGGTCATCCAGAATGATGCCATCGAACGCAAGGGGCTCAAGCAGCTCCTGTTCGAGCCGGAGATGCTGAAGAATGTGCAGCCGAACATTCAGCTCGTCGGCACGTTGATGTCGCTCTCGGGCAAGATTCCGGAGCGCACCAAGGAGACGGCGCGCATGGTCGTGTCGGCTGTCGTCGAGGAGATCAAGAAGAAGCTCGAGCAGAAGATTCGGCAGGCGGTGCTCGGCGCTCTCAATCGCAAGGAGCATTCGCCGTTGCCCAACGCGAGCGCCATCGACTGGAAGTGGACGATTGGGCGAAACCTCAAGAACTACAACACGAGCCTGAAGACGATCATTCCCGAGCGCATCTACTTCTTCTCGCGCGCACAGAAGTCCAACAACTGGACCGTCATTGTCGACATGGACCAGTCGGGCTCAATGGCCCCGTCCGTCGTCTATGGCGCCGTCTGCGGCTCCATCTTCGCGAGCCTGCCGGCTCTCGACACGCATGTCATTGCGTTCGACACCGAGGTCGTCGATCTCACCGAAAAGTGTGGCAACGATCCGGTCAACATGCTCTTCGGTGTCCAGCTCGGCGGCGGCACCGACATCAACAAGTCGGTCGCTTACTGCGAGCGCTTCATTCAGGAACCCAAGCAGACGCTCTTCATCCTCATCACCGACCTCTACGAAGGCGGCAATCAGGCCCAGCTCGTCCGCCGACTCGCCGACATGGTCGAGTCCGGCGTCCGCGCCATTTGCCTGCTCGCCCTTTCCGACACCGGCGTGCCAACGTACGACGAGAACCTCGCCAAAAAACTGGTCGCCATGGGCATCCCGTGCTTCGGCTGCACGCCGCAAAAGTTGCCGGATCTCTTGGAGGGAGCGTTGCGCGGGGCCGACTTGACGGCACTGGCGGCGAAGCTGACGGCGAAGGATAAACGCGAAGGGTGACGGGGAATTGACAATTAGCAATTGACAATCAGCAATTTGCAACCCCGGCGACGCATAGTTCGAGCCGGTGTTGCTCATGAAACCCGGGGCCAGTTGGTTGAGTTCGAAGCAGAGCCGCACTTCACGAGACTGAATGATTCGTCATGATTGCGGCATCCGCGAGCCGCTCGCGCCGCAAGCGAAGGAACAACATCCCCGCGACAACGGTAAGGACGCTTCCCCAGAGAACCATCGATGCGGGTTCGGGAACGGATTGCACACGAATCGTCAAGCTATCCCCGTCCGTGAGAAGCGCGCCAGGCGGAGTCGACAGGGTAATGGTGTTAGGGGTGTACGTGACATTCGACGAGTTGAAGCCCGGGAACGTGCTCGAAAGGAACGAAGCGTTCGCGATCCCGTTGCCGCTCAGGTCGGTGAACACGAAGCGGTCACCGGGTTCCCAGATGAACGCCTGTGGGTTGACGTCGGTGATGGTTATCGTGGAATCGCCAATGGCGACGGTGAAGAGATCGCCGTAGTTGACGGAGTGGACGAGAAAATTGAAGGTAAACGAACCGGGTACCACGCCAGTGAAATACTGATATTGTCCCGGGTCCACGCCGCCGATGAATTCGGCTTTGATCGTTTGACCGATCAAGCCGGCATGTACATTTTCGTGTACGGCCAACAGGACGGCTAAAGAAAAAAAGGCTACGATGATCAATCGCATGGAATGCTCCAACGCTGCTGGGTGATAAATCTATTCGCCGCGCCGGTCCGCTGGGCTGACGACGGGGGTTTCTCGTAAATTCGCTGGCGCCGAATCTCCGGTGATGGTGTGATGGTGCGCGGGACAACCAAGGTCAACCGCGCAGCAACATCCGGCCTCCGCGCTTATTCACGAGGAAAACGTGCTGGCCGATTCATCCGTGGTGATAGCCAGTGAGGGGAAGGCAACAGGCACTATTCGTGGCCTGGCTCGGTGGCGAAAGAGGCCGGATTCCGTCCGATCAACTCTTGGATTGGGGATCGCCGTAGAAGCAATCGTTTAGACTTAGGCAGAGGCGAAATGGTTCCATTTTTTTTGGATCATCAGGAATGGCGATCGTGTCCGTCGGCTCGCCTGGGGGGTTGAACCTCGCATGGATCATTTTTCGCGCCGGCGTTGCCAGGGCCGCCGGCAACGGCAAGAATGACCGTATTCAGCCAGCATTTGGCACGATGCCAGGGAAGCTGAAATGCTCTGTGGACTTGATGCATCCTGTTATTTCCGAACGTGAATTCTCGGATATCTTGGCGTTGATCACTCTGAAACCAGACAATCACGTCAGTATATTGTTCGCCCCAGGATAGGTCTGCCATGAACCGCAAACTCTTGGTTCGGATCACGATTCCGTCTGTCATCGTCGGATTAATACTGTTCACCGCGTGCCTTCTCAGTATCCGCTATATTCGAGTCTTGCAGAACAACATGGCAGACATTCTCATCGAGAATGTGCGGAGTCAGCAGGCGGTGCAAGAGCTCGAGATCGAGATTCGCCAATTGCGGTTCCAGACATTTGCCTACCTTCTGAAGCCCCAGCAAGACCGCCTGAAACGCATCGAATTGGCCCAAACCAATTTCGAGGCGGCACTGGAGCGAGTTCGCAAAACGGCGCTCGGCGAGGAAGAAAAAGCGTTGCTTCATCAAATTGAAGTCACCTATCAGCAATACACGAAAGAACAGGATCAGCTCATCGAGGAAGCGCATGGTCGGCCGTTGCCGGAAGCGTACAAGATCGCGGACACTCATCCCGTTCGCCTGGTGGTGACGCCATGCCAGGATCTGGTGAGGGTAAATGAACGCAAGATCTCCCAGAGCGTGGAGGAGAGTCGCAGCGTCAGCCAGGAGGCCTATCTTGCCATGGTCTTCATGGGAGTCGCGGGTCCGATCGGCGGAATCGTCGTCGGCTTCGGGGTCACGCGCGGCCTGCGTCGCTCCATCTACCGCCTCAGCGTGCGCGTGCAGGACCTCGCGCAGCATCTCGAACAGGACGTTGGCACGGTCAGCGTTGTCGCGGATGGCGACCTGGAAGCTCTCGAAGCGCAAATGCAGTTTATCGTGCAAAAGGTCGAGGAGGCGGCGCGGCGCTTGCAAGAACAGCAGCGGGAATTGTTGCGGACCGAGCAACTCGCGCAGGTCGGTCAGCTCGCGGCTGGCGTCGCCCATGAGATCCGCAACCCGCTGACCGGGATCAAATTGCTCGTGGAGGCGGCGCTGCGGCCCCAATCGCCGCGGCCGATCAATCTCGAAGATACGCGGGTCATCCATCGCGAAGTGAAGAAGCTCGAGCAGACGGTCCAGCAGTTCCTGAATTTCGCCCGGCTGCCCGCGCCGCAGATTGCCCCATGCGATCTGCGCGATGTCGTCCGTGAGTCATGGGAAGCGGTGCAGGCGAAGGCCCGGCAGCAACACGTTGAGCCGACCTTCCGGATGCCGGACCAGCCCGTTGTTGTTTTCGCCGATGCCGGACAGTTGAACACGGTCCTCGTGAACCTGTTCCTCAACGCGCTCGATGTAATCGGAACGGATGGCAAGGTGGAAATCTACCTTTCCGCCGCGGACGGCGACATGGTGCGGCTGCGCGTGTGCGACTCCGGCCCCGGAATCGCTCCGGAAATCCAGGACAAGCTCTTCCGTCCCTTTGCCACCAACAAGCCGTACGGCACCGGACTCGGCTTGTTCCTGAGTGGTAGAATTCTGGATGAGCACGGCGGCGATATCAGCGCGATGAATCGGCCCGAAGGCGGCGCCTGCTTCACGATCACCCTCCCCGTCCATGCCGGAGGCGCGAAATGAAAACGTTGCTGGTCATCGACGATGAGGAAAGCGTCCGTTACTCCTTCCAGAGCATCTTCTCGATCGAAGACAGCGAAGTGCTGACCGCCGCTACAGCGCAGGACGGTCTCGCCCTGGTGCGCGAGCGCAATCCCGATGTTATAGTCGTCGACCTGCAGTTGCCCGATCGGTCCGGTCTCGAGGTCTTTGCCGACGTCAAGGTGATCGCGCCCAAAAGCCCGGTTATCTTCATCACGGCCCATGGCACCACGCAGACCGCCATCGAGGCGATGAAACAGGGGGCTTTCGATTACCTGATCAAGCCGCTTGATCTCGATAAATTGTCGCAGGTCATCGAGCGCGCGTTCGAGGCGGCCCGGCTGATGAACGTGCCGGCCGTGCTGGCCGCGGAGGATACGCCCGACCAGATCATCGGCCGCTCCGCAGTGATGCAGGAGATGAGCAAGATGATCGGCCGGGCGGCGCCGCAAGACGTCAATGTCCTGATCGTCGGCGAAAGTGGAACCGGCAAGGAGCTCGTCGCCCGTGCTCTTTACTCGCACAGCCGACGCGCGGACAAGCCGTTCCTCGCGGTCAACTGCGCAGCCATTCCCGAGCAGCTTCTGGAGAGCGAATTATTCGGCCACGAGGCGGGCTCATTCACGGGGGCCACGCGCCGCCGCATCGGCAAGTTCGAGCAATGCAGCGAGGGGACCTTGTTCCTCGATGAAATCGGCGACATGCCGCCGCTCTTGCAAGCAAAGATCCTCCGCATCTTGCAGGATCAAACGTTCGAGCGCATCGGAGGCAACGAGACGATTCGCGCCCACGTCCGCGTACTGGCGGCGACCAACCAGGATTTGCCGAAGCTGATCACAGAGGGGCGCTTTCGCAAGGATTTGTTCTATCGGCTCAACGCTGTCACCATCCAAGTTCCGCCGCTCCGGCAACGCCTGGAGGATGTCGCCGAGTTGGCCCACTATTTCCTGTTCCGCTTCAATCGCGAACTCCACATGGAGATGCGCGGCTTCGCGCCGGAAGTGCTCGAGATCTTTCAGGCTTGCTCCTGGCCGGGCAACGTGCGCGAATTGCAAGGCGCGGTCAAGCAGGCGATGCTCAACGCTTCGGGCCATCTCATTGTGCCTGAGTTCCTGCCCGATTCCTTGCGGCAAGCGGCCCCGCCGCCTTCTACCCCCAGTGACCAGGCCCTTGATCTCGAATCACTCATCGACAGCTTGCTCGGCAAGACGGACCATGTTCACGAAAAGGTCATCGCCGCCATCGAGCGTGTTCTCTTTGCCAGGGTGTTGCAATTCACGCATGGCAACCAGGGCAAAGCGTGCGAAATCCTCGGGCTGAACCGGTCCACGCTGCGCCATCGTCTGCGCGTGCTCGGTCTGGCGCTGGACAAGATTCCCGTCACGGTGCCGAGCGCCGCGGACCGGCCGAAGCCGAACCGTGAATAGGCGCCGTTCCATTGTCACATTTTCGCAGCTCTGGTGAAAAATCCGCAATCACATCGAGCCTAATTCCGCCTATTCGAGGGCGTTTCACTTGAATTGAAGCGAGGTATCGGCAATCGTCGAGCGGCATGCGACGTGCATTACGCGGACCTGCCCATTGCCAAAGGGCTATTCGATGCGGGTGCGCGCTGTCCAACATATCAGCGTCTGGCTGGATGATCAATCTGCAGGCGAGTCTGATTTTGCTCATGCCCTGACCTGGGCGCTCGGCTTGAACTTGTCGTTGCGCGTCGTGGCGAGCGGATTCTCCAATCGCAATGCCATCGCCGAACGGCTTCACGCGTGGAGCGCCGTGTGCATCCGAAAAGGGGTGGCGCTCGAGACGCACCTGGCCTCGGAAGCCAATCTGGCCGCGCGGCAACAGTTTCTGCGCCCCGGAGGCATTTGCGTTCTCGGCGATCTGCAGCGCGACTTGTTCGCGGATGCCTGCACTTCGCCGGCTGTCTGCCAGCTCATCGGCGTTCCTGACTCACCATCGCTCAACCGCCTTTTGATCTTGTGTCACCAGGCCACGATCCATGCCAGCTATTTGGAAACAGCGGCGGGCATCTGTCAGGCGCTGGACCGGGTGCCGACCGTGCTGATCCTGGGGCGGACCGAGCGCGACGCTCAGATCAAACAGGGCTACGTTGCAGGACTGTGCAACGCACTGCGCCTGGAGGCGGACTTCGATCTGGCTGTCGATGGCAG
>DASRSQ010000893.1:0-10569 GCA_035656475.1 Gemmataceae bacterium
ATCACCTTCTCCAGCAGCGGGAGGAGCTCCTGGATCGAGCTGATCTTGCCGCTGTTGATGAGGATCAGCGCGTCGTCGAGCCCCGCCTCCATCGCCTCCGCGTCGGTCACGAAGTAGGGCGAGATGTAGCCCTTGTCGAACTGCATGCCTTCGACGAAGTCGAGCGAGGTCTCGGAGGTCTTGCCTTCCTCGACGGTGATGACGCCATCCTGGCCGACTTGCGAAAACGCCTCGGCCATCATCTTGCCGATGACCTCGTCGTTGTTCGCCGAGATCGAGGCGACGTTGGTCAGCATCTCTTCGCCGCCCTTTTCCCAGGCGGGGATGCGACTCGACTTTTCCTCGATGAAGTTGACGACCGCTTCGACCGTCTTGTCGATGCCGCGCTTGACGAGCATCGGGTTGGCGCCGGCGGTGATGTTGCGGAGGCCTTCTTGATAGATGGAGAGCGCGAGGATGGTGGCGGTGGTGGTGCCGTCGCCGGCGATGTCGCTGGTCTTCTGCGCGACGGCGTTGACGAGCTTGGCCCCCATGTTCTCGAACGGATCGGGGAGATCGATTTCCTTGGAGACGGTGACGCCGTCCTTGGTGACCGTCGGGCCGCCGAACGATTTTTCGATGATAACGTTGCGCCCGGTGGGTCCGAGCGTGGAGCCGACGGCCTTGGCGAGCGTGTCGGCGCCGGCCAACAGCTTCTTGCGGGCATCGTCGGTGTAGAGCAATTGCTTAGCCATGTGGAATGAACTCCGGATTGATTGCCGCTGGCGGCGTAGCAGACGCAAGCGGCGGGAATATTACTTGACGATCTTCGCAAGGATATCGCTTTCGCGCAGGATCTTGACTTCCTTGGCGCCGACCTTGACGTCGCTGCCCGCGTACTTGCCATAGAGGACTTCATCCCCCTTGGCGACCGCGAGAGCGGCGCGCTTGCCGTCATCGAGCAACTTGCCGGGGCCAACTGCGACGACGCGGCCGCGCTGCGGCTTCTGCTTGGCGCTGTCGGGCAGCAAGATGCCGCCGGCGGTCTTCTCTTCCGCTTCGAGCGGTTCGACGACAATGCGGTCATCCAACGGCCGAATCTTGTTGTCTTTTTCTTTGCTCATGGTCTTATCCCTTGCCTGTTAGTTTTTGTGTTCGGAATCGACAATCCCCACCAATCGCTGCGCTATGGTGGGGCTTGGAGGTTTACATCATGCCGCCCATGCCGCCCATGCCACCCATGCCCCCCATGCCACCCATGCCACCGCCTTCGCCGTGGTGGTCGTGGTGATGGTCGTCCTTCTTGTCGGGTTGCGGAATGTCAGCGATCAGCGATTCGGTCGTGAGCAACAGGCACGCGACGCTGGCGCCGTTCTGCAGAGCACTGCGCGTCACCTTGACCGGATCGACGACGCCGGCCTTGCGCAGGTCGGTGTATTCGCCAGTCAGGGCGTTGTAGCCGTGGTTCTTTTCCTTGTTGCGACGGATGTTATTGACGACAACGGTGCCATCGACGCCTGCGTTCTCGGCGATTAGCTGGCACGGCATGTCGAGCACGTTGTACAGGCAACGCACACCAAGCGTCTCGTCGGCATGCTCGAGCGTGAACTTGTCCAGCGACTTGCGGGCTTGCAACAGCGCCACGCCGCCGCCGGGGACGATACCTTCGGCAATGGCCGCACGCGTCGCGTGCAGCGCGTCTTCGTAGAGCGCCTTGCGTTCTTTCATCTCGGTTTCGGTCGCGGCCCCGACCTTGAGCTGGGCCACGCCGCCGGCCAGCTTGGCCAGGCGTTCTTGCAGCTTCTCGACGTCGTACTCGCTGTCGGTCCGTTCGATTTCCTTGCGAATCATCTCGCAACGGCCTTCGATCGCCTTCTTGTCGCCGGCGCCTTCGGTGACCGTCGTGTTCTCGGCGTCGATCTTGACCTTCTTGGCCCGGCCCAGGTCGGTCAGCTTGATGTTTTCGAGCTGGATGCCAAGGTCCTTGAAGATGGCCTTGCCGCCGGTGAGGGTGGCGAGATCTTCGAGCATCGCCTTGCGGCGATCGCCATAGCCCGGCGCCTTGACGGCGGCGACCTTGAGGATGCCCTTGAGCTTGTTGACGACGAGAGTTGCGAGGGCTTCGCCTTCGACGTCCTCGGCGATGATCAGGAGCGGCTTGTTTTCTTTGGAGAGCGTTTCGAGCAGCGGAATCAGGCTCTTCACGGTCGAAATCTTTTCCTCGTAAATGAGGATGTAAGGATTCTCGAACTCGACGAGCATCTCTTCCTGATTGGTGACGAAGTGCGGCGAAAGATAGCCACGATCGAATTGCATGCCCTGAACGACGACGACTTCGGTCTCGGGGGTCTTGCCTTCCTCGACGGTGATGACGCCATTGGAGGCGCCGACTTTCTTCATCGCCTCGGCGAGCTTGGCGCCGATTTCCTTGTTGTTGTTGGACGCGATCGTGGCGACTTCGGTGATTTCCTTGTCGTCGGTGTCGTCGACCTTCTCGGCCATCTTGTGCAGCTCTTCAACGACGCGCTCGACGGCTTTCTGGATGCCACGGGTGAGGGCCATCGGATCGGCGCCGGCCGCGATGTTCTTGAGGCCTTCGCGGTAGATCGCTTCCGCGAGGACGGTCGCGGTGGTCGTGCCATCGCCGGCAACGTCGCTGGTCTTGGAGGCGGCTTCCTTGATGAGCTGGGCCCCCATGTTTTCGTAGGGATCTTCGAGTTCGATCTCCTCCGCGACGGTGACGCCGTCCTTGGTCACATTCGGGCTGCCCCAGCCCTTGTCGATGACCGCATTCCGGCCGCGCGGGCCAAGGGTACTGCAAACGGCCCGGGCCAGCTTGCTGGCGCCGGCCAGAAGGCTCTGTCGGGCGTCGTCACTGTACGAGAGTTGTTTCGCTCCCATCCGCGAATCTCCTTTACGATTGCCAATCCGATCGAGGCTATTATTATGTTGACCTTGGTTTCCGTCGCGAGTCCAGGAAGGGTATCTCCCTGGAAGTTTTTACCCACCCTAGCAACCCTCATGCCGCGATATTGCGAACTGCATAACATCTCTTTAGATTGGACGTTACGGCGATGCCCTGCGTTGACGTGCGTCGGAGGCAATGTCAAACTGGCAGCATTCGGCCGGACGTCTGACAAATATTGTAGGAAGAAAGACGCCGAGTTCGGCAAGTTGCCCAGGAACCGTAGCGCCCGGAATAGGGTCAGATCTCTTCATGCGGAGTAGATGACCACGAGCCCGCGGGCATCTCGATTGCAGCCCCCCAGATTTTTATGCGGTTCGCCGAGTAGATGCCCATCAGGGCGGGAGAGAAGCCCGTGCGGAAACTCTTGAGAACCGACCTTGATTTCGCGCTGAAAGTTCAAGGCGTCGCCCTCCCGGGGTTCGCTATGCTAGCGGAAAATCAATTCGCTTGACAAATTTGCACGCCTCCTCGGCGCCGTGGTCGCGCTGCATGCCGGCGTCGGACCACTCGATCGAGAGCGGGCCTTCATAGTGGATGGCGTTGAGGGCGCGGATGAGTGATTCCCAATCGATGCCGCCGTGGCCGGGGGAGCGGAATTCCCAGCCACGGCGGGGATCGCCATACGGCTGATAAGCGTTTAGGATGCCGGTGCGGCCATTCAGCGTCATCGCGATGTCTTTGATGTGGACATGATAGATGCGTTCGGGGAAGCGGCGCACGAATTCAGCGGAGTCGATGCCTTGCCAGTGGAGGTGGCTCGGATCAAACGTGAAGCCAAGCTCTTCGCGGCCATCGATGGCGTCCAGGACCATCTCGGCGCTGAAGAGATCGAAGGCGACCTGGCCGGGATGCACCTCGAGCGCGTAGCGGATGCCGGCATCTCGGCAGGCATCGAGGATGGGGCCGAAGCGGTCGGCGAAGTCGCGCAGGCCCTCGGCGACCTCATTGGGATTGCACGGCGGATAGCCGGTGACGCCATTCCAGATGGCGGAACCTGAGAAACCGCTGATGACGCCGACGCCGAGTTTCTGGGCGGCCTGGACGGTGGCAAGCATCTCGGCGGTGGCGCGTTCCTGGACGCCGGCGGGGTCGCCGTCGCCCCAGACGTAGTCGGGCAGAATCTTTTTGTGCCGAGGTTCGATGCGATCGCAGACGGCCTGGCTGACGCGATGGTTGGCAAGGACGAGCGACTGCAGGTCATAGCGAGCAAGCAGATCGAGCTTTTCCTGGCAGTAATCGTCCTCGCTGAGAGCGCGTTGCACCTCGAAGTGGTCGCCCCAGCAGCACAGCTCGAGCCCCTGGTAGCCCCAATCGCTCAGCTTCTGCGCCAGCTCTTCGAGCGGCACCTGCGTCCATTGGCCACTGAAGAGCAGGACCTGGCGTGGCATGGATCATCCTCCCTGACTCGATATCATCAAGGCGCCGGCGGCGCACTGTCCGGCGGCAATGGCGGATTGGGCGGCACGTCACTGATCGGCGGCGGCGGAGCAGGGGGCTCGCTCGGCGGCGGTACCGCGCTGGGCGGCGTCGGTGGCGGCTGGCCGGCGCTGACGTCCGCCGTGTACGACGTCGCTGCCGGCGGCGCTTCCACCACATTCAGGCTCACCGTCCCAGGTTTCGACGGCGGCGCCGTCACCGGCGGCACGACCGGCGCCTGCTTCAGGAACGGATCCTCAAGCTCCTCGTCCTCGAGGTACACCTCTTCAACCTCCGTGTCATCGACGCTGTGGCGCATCAGGAAGTAGATGATCGTGCTTGCCGTCCAGAAGAAGCTGTAGCCGAAGCCGACCACCAGGAGGAATAGCGGATAGATCCAACATGCCACCAGGAAGGCCCCGAAGGAGTTGAATTTGCCGATCTCACGTTCGTATTCCGGCGTGAACTCGTAGCGAGTCACCGGCACACCGGCATAGTTGATTTCGGCCTTCTTCTCGACAAAGCGCGTGTTGCTGCTGATGAGCAGGTCGCGCCAGCCGAAGGAGGTCGGCGCGTAATAGAAGAGGTACGAGGGGTCGCGATCGGATTTCGGATCGGAGCTTGCCAGGCCGGCCGCGCTTGACACGCTCCACTTGCCGAGGAAGACCATCAGGGAGGCCATGAAGCCGATGAAGAAGACGAGCGCCGCGCCATAGACCGCGGCCAGGAAGCTGTACCACAGATAGCGCCACGGCGCCTGGTACACGTAGCTGTACGATCGGCTCAGGGCGTCGAAGCTGTCGGTCCCTTCGGTGCTGATCGTGGCGATCATCAGCGGCCAGCCGATCAGGCCCACCAGAACGATCGCCATGATAAAGCCGAGCACCAGGACGATTGGCCACAGGACGCCGGCGAACACATCGCCCACGACTGGGATCCATTCGATCCAGCCGAAGATCATCAGTAAAAACGCAAAGACCGCGATGAGAACCAGCGGCCCGACCGGCGCTGCGAAGTAGGAACCGATCCGCTCCTTCGCGAAGTAGAACGCCTCCTTGAGCGGAATGCGCTCATTGCGGGCGAATTGCACCGCCGCGATACGGCTGATGGCGCCGCCGAAGAATCCCCACACCGCCAGCGCCCACAGGATGATCATGAACAGGTACAGCCGGTCCAGCGCACGGGCACGTGCGTCGAACATGTACACCACCGGCGCAAGCAACTTGTAGAGCGGTTCGAGCACCACGGGAAGCTCGTCGCTGTAAAGCCAGTTGAGACTCTGGCTCAGCGGCCCCGTTTGCCCGTTTGACTTGATGGTGTCCGCGACGAGCAGATACGGATTGCCGCCGCGATATTCGTGCCAGGGATCCATACGGAGTAGGCCCGACTTCTTGATCAGGGGTACTGCGAGCCAGGCGTGAAATGTTGCGATCGCGCGATTGGCCACCGCGCGATCCTTCATTAGGCGAGCCATGTCGTTGACCTGCTCTTCGTCCAGGGCAGCTTCACGATAGTCGCGCAGCTCTTTGAATTTCTCGTCAACGGTGGCAGAGACGCCGTCGATGTCAATCCTCTTCTTCTCTGCATCCACAATCCTGATCTTGCCAAGGATAAATCTCTCGGGCAGCTTGGCGTCGGCGTCGGCGAGCGTGATCTTGACCTCGATCGGAGCGCGCGATTCAGGCTGAAGCTTGATCGTCTTGTCCTTGTAGACAACCAGTTCGTTGTAGCGCCACCAGCCGGTCACCCACTTGTGCAGCTCCTCGTATTCCTCGGGGCTGGTGGCGACATCCCCGGCGTCCATCGGTTTGCGGTCATCGCCGGGGCCGGCCAGCTCGTGGATCAGGTTCCACGATGCGCGCTTGGCCTTGAAGTAGTCCCACTGGGCCTTGCGTTCCTCCGGCTTCTTGGTGTCCTCGTAATCCTTCCATTCGGGGAAGCCGCGGGTGTGATAGAAGAGGCCGCCGAGCGCCCACCAGCCGAGCCAGACGAAGAAGATCCCCAGGGCAGCCAGCACCAGTTTTTTCAGATCAAGGGCGATTCTGAAGGCGGTGAAGATCTTCGTCCATGGGGTCTTCGCTGGTGCTGGACTTTGCTCTTGTGCCATGGAGGTAGCGCTCCTTCTGTGAGACTTTGTTTCCTACGCGGCTCGAATGACATGCCGTCACGAATGGGATTATATGGCTATGCGCGGATGGAGCAATTGTGCGAAGCGGCGACTTTTGCATGGAGGGGAAGTCATGAAATGACCGCTGCGTGCACGAGGCACACAGCGGCTGCTAAGTGGATTCGTCATCGCGCCGCATGAGGCGGCGGTTGCGGCGGCTGGCCCGGAACCGGGTCGCCGGGTCTCGGAGGCATCGGATCGCCGGGCGGTGGGACCTCCGGGGGAGGCTTGGGCGTCGTCGGTTCGCCGGGCGGTTTGGGTTTCTCGGTGCTCTGGCTCATGGCTGCTCCTTATTTGCCTGCCGGCGGGAAAGTGCTGGGAGGCGGAAGGCTGACGTTTGGGCTGGCGGTTGGGTTAAAGAAAACATCCGGGGAGAAGTTGTACTGGCTGCCGATCATCTGCCGCCAGGCCGCTTGTTGCTGCGGAGTCAGGACCGAATTGATCTGGTTGCCGGTCTGGGTATTGAGCTTGTTGAACTGTTGCAGGGCCTGGTCGCGATTGGTCGAGAACATCGGGCTGATCTTGTTCATCTGCGTCGACCACGCCTGTTGGTACTGCCCCAGCTGGCTGATTTGCGCCGGGGTGAGATTGAGCTGATTGGCGACGAACGGATCGGCGAACGCGCCGAAGCCCCGGTATTGCCAGTAGAGCTGGTTCATGCGTTGCTTCTGACTGGGATTGGTCAGATACTGGGCCGAGTTGTTTGGTGAAGTCCTTGTAGAATTGTTGCTGCAGGTTTTGCATCGCCTGTTGACGCGCCTCCGGAGTTATGTTCGCGCTGAGGTTGTTCACGCCCTTCTGGTAGGTGGAATAGGCATTCTGATACACATTGCTGAGGTTTCGGTACTGGCCCTGGTTGAGATTGAGATCGCGCTGGATCTGGTTGTTGTTGAACCACGGCGTCTGCTTGATGCCGCCGATCATGAGTTGGCCGGCGGCGGGACGGCCCGTCTGAAGCTGGCCGGCAGCCGGCTGGCCGATCTGCAGTTGGCCGGCGGCGGGGCGGCCGGTCTGAAGCTGTCCGGGCGCCGGGCGCGAACCAGGCTGAGGGGCTTGGCCCGCCGGCTGTGCTGTCCCGGGTTGTGCGGGACCTGGTTTCGCGCTCGGCTGTGCCTGGATGAAAGACGCGGCCGCGCCGAACACGAAGGCGGACACGGCGAATTTTTTGGCGATGCGGAGGATCGAGTTCACGGCCTGTCTCCTGACCAAGGATGGAAGGCGACCAAAGAAATGTCGGGCAATTCACATGCCAGACCGGCACCGACGCGCACTTGTCAGGCCGACCCTACGGATGGCATCAGGTTTGCCGAGAATTGACCTTTCGGTACGCGTTGCTTAATCAACGGCATCGCATCCGGTCGAGGATCGAAGCATGGAACGGCGAGCCATCGCTGTGGAAGGGGTGGTGCAAGGGGTCGGCTTTCGCCCCTTCGTCCACGGCCTGGCGACCAAGCTCGGTCTCGTCGGTTTCGTCCGCAACCGCAGCGGCCGGGTGCTGATCGAGGTGGAGGGTGAGGCCGACGCGCTCGACCGTTTCGTTGCCGAACTGACGCAGCATCCACCGCCGCTGTCCCACATCGAGCGCTGCGAGTGCGAAGCGTGCCCGCCGCTCGGCGATGTGCATTTCGTCATCCTCGATAGCGATGCCGACGAATCGGGCGCCATCTTCGTCAGTGCCGATGTCGCAACCTGCGCGGATTGCCTCGCGGAGCTGTTTGACCCAGGCGATCGCCGGCACGGTTATCCTTTCCTCAACTGCACGAACTGCGGCCCGCGGCTGACGATCATCACCGGCGCACCCTATGATCGAGCGAACACCACGATGGTGGGTTTCGCGATGTGCCCGGCGTGCCAGGCGGAATACGAGGACCCGAGCAACCGGCGCTATCACGCTCAGCCCACGTGTTGCCCAACGTGCGGTCCGCAGTTGCGCGTGCTGGACGGGCATGGCACGCCGATCGCCGCGAGGGACCCAGTCGCATACTTTGCCGACGCGCTGTGCGCGGGCCAGATCGGCGCCTTGAAGGGACTGGGCGGCTACCATCTCGCCTGCGATGCCCTTTCAGAAACGGCAGTCGCCGAGCTGCGCAGACGCAAGGTGCGCGACGAGAAGCCGTTCGCGCTGATGGTGGCCGATGAGGCGATCACCTCGCAATTCTGCGTCGTGGGCCCGGACGAACGCGCTCTGCTCACGTCACGACGCCGTCCGATCGTGCTGCTGCGCAAGCGCGACCAGCATCCCGTTGCTCCGCAAGTCGCGCCGGGCAATCCGACGCTCGGCGTGATGTTGCCGTATACGCCGTTGCATCATCTGCTACTGCGCGCGGCGAACCGGCCGCTCGTCATGACCAGCGGCAATCGCGCGGATGAGCCAATCGCCCACGACGATGCCGACGCCCTGACGCGCCTCGCGGGGATCGCCGATTTGTTCCTCGTGCATGACCGTCCGATTCACGTACGCTGCGACGACTCCGTGACGCGCGTTGTCGCCGGCATCGAGGCGCCGATCCGCCGCTCACGCGGCTACGCCCCCGAGCCGATGTCTTTGCCGATGGCATGCGCGAAATCGATCGTGGCCGTCGGCGGGCAGTTGAAGGGAACCTTCGCCCTCGGCCGCGGCGACCATGCCTTCATCAGCCATCATCTCGGCGACCTCGATCATCTCGACGCACAGCGTGCGTTCATCAGGGACTTGGCCCTGTTCGAGGAACTATTCGGCGTCAAACCCGAGATTATTGTCCACGACATGCATCCGGACTATGCCTCGACACGCTACGCCATTGCTCGCAAGGAATCGGGTGGCGTACCGCTACTGGCGGTGCAGCATCACCACGCCCACATGGCCAGTTGCATGGCGGAACACGGCCTCACGGGGCCGGTGATCGGTGTCTCGTTCGATGGCACCGGTTTCGGGCCGGACGGCGCCATCTGGGGCGGCGAATTCCTGGTCGGCGACTACGCCCAGTATCGGCGGGCGGCGCATCTGCGCTACGTCGGCATGCCCGGCGGCGACCAGGCGATTCGCGAACCGTGGCGCATGGCGCTGGCCCACCTCGTCGATGCCGGCCTGAGCGACGCGATCCTGGCCTCGCACGTGCCGGCCGCCAACCTGCGCGTCATACGCAAGATGCTGGAGCGCCGTTTCAACACGCCGCCCACGTCGAGCGTCGGCCGGCTGTTTGACGCGGTGGCGGCCTTCGCGCTGGGACGAAATCGCGTTAGCTTCGAAGGACAGGCTGCTATGCAGCTGGAATGGCTGGCCGACGACCAGGCCGGCGCGGAAACCTATCCGTGGGAGATCGACACCTCGTCTGCGACCAGGATCATTGACACGCGTCCCTTGATTCGTGCCGTCGCCGTTGATGTGGCTGACGGCGTTGCCGCCGCGGAGATCGCGCGGCGATTCCATGCGACGCTGGCCGCGATCATCGTCGATGTGTGCGCGCGTCTGCGTAGCGAGACGGGCATCAATGCGGTCGTATTGTCGGGAGGCGTCTTCATGAACGGACTGCTGACGCGCCTGGCGATGGAGCGGCTTGGCGCCGCGGGTTTTGCCGTTCATCGCCATCGCCAGGTTCCGCCAAACGACGGCGGCCTATGTCTTGGCCAGCTGGCGATCGCGGCGCAGATGCTGCGATCGTCGGCAATCGGTTGACCTTAGAAGTCGTGGTAACACGCTGGTTGACGCATCGGTGGTTCTCGCGTTGCTCGACCCTACGGTAACCGCCAGTTCGGTTGCAGTCCTCTGTGAACTACAAGTCAGCAAATGCCCCTACCCTCCAGGTGCCTCATCTGCCAAGATGAGAGTACACGGTTCCCTGGACTCTCCAGCCTTCCCCTGTCATGCTGGCGATTCCGTTGAGGGCTCGCAATGACCACGTTTTTCGCCGAGCTGCTGGACGCCTTCACGAAGCAAGCGTCCCGGCAGGCGATGGTACATGAGCATCATGCGTATCGTTACGCCGATCTGACGATCCACGCCCGCGAAGGGGCCGGCTGGTTGCAATCGCTTGGCGTCGCCAAGGGGGACCGCGTCGTC
>DASRSQ010000894.1:0-3534 GCA_035656475.1 Gemmataceae bacterium
CGACTTCTGGGCGATCACTTGCCCGCCGTGCCGCAAGGCGTTGCCCGAATACATCAAGCTGCAAAAGGAACACGCGAGCCAGGGGCTGGTCGTGATTACGGTCTCGGTCGATCCCGCGGCGAAATTCAAGCGAGCGAACGAGATCTTGACGGAGCTTCAGTCTCCGCTCACTAACCTGCTGCTCGACGAACCGATCGACACCTGGACGAAGAAATTCGACTTCAAGTCATTGCCGTTCGCCTACGTTTTCGATCGCCGGGGCAAATGGGTCCGCTTTCGCGCGTCCGAGTACGAGCAGAATCCCGAGAAATACGAAACCGACGTCAAGAACACCATCTCTCAGTTGCTGGCCGAGAAATAACGATGCACCGATTTCCGTCCGCGTTCGCCCTCCTGTCACTGGCCGGCATCTGTGTTTCTGTAGGTTCGGCGCAGGAGAAGGCGGCGCCGATGATTTCGGTCAAGTACGATCGGCTCAAGCAGGAGGTGCTGAAACATCGCGGCAAGTTGGTGCTCGTCGACTTCTGGGCGGGCTACTGAGGCCCGTGCAAGGCAGCGATGCCGCATCTGGTCGAGATGCACAACAAACACGCGAAGGACGGGCTGGTCGTCATCACGGTGTCGGTGGATCCGCCGAACGAGAAGGACCTGGTGGCGAAGGCAAACGGGTTCTTGAACGAGCTGAAGCCGCCGTTCCTGTGCTTGCACCTGAATGAGTCGGATGAGCTGTGGTCGAAGAAGCTCGATTTCACCATTCCGCCCTGCTACTTCATCTTCGATCGCCATGGCAAATGGGTCCGCTATCGCGGCGCCGACTACGACGATGAGAAGCTGATGCACCGCGACATCGAGCAAACCGTGTTGCGATTGCTGAGCGAGAAATAATGCAAACCACCGATCCACAAAAGAGCCTGGCCGCCGCCCTGGGACGCGTTCCCAGCGGCGTCTTCATCCTCACGCTTGCCCGCGATGGCGTCGAGACCGGCATGCTCGCGAGCTGGGTGCAGCAATGCGCGTTCAAGCCGCCGATGGTCAGCTTCGCCGTCCAGCGCGGCCGGCCGATCGCATCGCTGCTGCAGCCCGATACCGTCGTCACGCTCAACATTCTCGAAGCGGCCCAGACCGACATGATCGCCCATTTCGGCAAAGGCTTTGCCCTGACCGAGAACGCATTCCTGGACATCGACATCCGCCGCGCCGAGCCGAATGGCCCGATCTTGACCGAGGCGCACGCCTACCTCTTCGTGAAGTTGACGACGAGCGTTCCGGCCGGCGATCACGATCTGTATCTGGGCGAAGTCACCGCCGGCAGCCTGCTCGAAGAAGGCACGCCGATGGTGCACATTCGCAAGAATGGAATGCACTATTAGTAGGGGTTAGGGATCAGGGGTGAGGGATCAGTGCAATGCGCTCCCTGACCCCTAACCCCTCATCCCTGATCCCTATCCCACATGAATTGCACCTTCTGCAAATCTGAAGCAGTCAGCCGTTGTTACAACTGCGGCACGCTGCTCTGCGCGGAACACGGCGGCAAGGACGACAACTGCAAGCGTTGCACGACCGCCATCGCCGCGGGTGATCCGGGCGGCACGCGCATCGCCGAAGCGCCGCTCGGACTGCACAAGGCCGCGGGCTGGTGGCGGCCGCAGCAAGCCGAGGAGTACGAGCCGCCGGCGTGTTACGCCTGCCAGGGCCTGACCCGCGCAGTGTGCCGCAATTGCCAGAGCCCGTATTGCTACGAGCACAAGGGGCCTCCCGGCCTGTGCAAGGAATGCGGTCGATCCGCCAGGCTCGGCACCTATACCTTCTTCGGCGTTCTCTCGTTCATGCTACTTTTCATGCTTTACCACTGGTACTTCGGCCACGGGTGACCATGAACGACCCTATCGTCAGTCCCGACACGCTGCGTCCCAATCGCATTCCGCCGCGCCAGGCGCTGACGCGCAAGTGGCCGGTGTTGCACTACGGGCCGACTCCGACGTTTGACCGTGCCCGCTGGACGTTCCACATCTTCGGCCTGGTCGAGACACCCTGGCAGTGCACCTACGACGAATTCATCGCGCTGCCGACAGTGCGCGTCCATGCCGACATGCACTGCGTCACGCGCTGGAGCACGCTCGACAACGTGTGGGAAGGCGTTGCCACGCGCGAGGTCCTGAGCAAGGTGACGGTTCGCCCCGAAGCCGGCTTCGTCATGGTCCACTGCGAGCACGGCTTCACGACGAACCTGCCGCTCGGCGACTTCCTTGGCGACGATTGCCTGTTCGCCTGGCGTCGCAACGGTGCCGACCTCGACGCCGATCATGGCTATCCGCTGCGCCTGGTGATACCGCGACTCTATGCCTGGAAGAGCGCGAAATGGGTCCGCGGCATCGAACTGATGGCCGCCGACAAGCCCGGCTTCTGGGAAGATTGGTCCAACGGCGGCTACCACATGCGCGGCGACCCGTGGACCGAAGAGCGTTTCCGCGATCGATGAGACGTTCAGCGACCCGTTGCGAGCCGCGCCCGTCAGGAAGCGCCCCAATATCCCTTGCGATCGATGCATGTGAATGGACAAGGATTCGTTTCCTCATGGGACGGATTGCGTGTTGCTTTTGCCCGGATCCGCTGATAAATCCACACCATGGATACGCACGAACTCGTCCTGGTTGGGCCGAATCGATTTCTCGCACGATGCGCGATATTGATTGCCACGGTTTCGCTCGTTCCTGCCCTGCCGTTGACTGCTTCAGCCCAGCAAAAGAGTGATGCTCAGCAAATCGCGCTTCAGCGCATCAGGGAACTGGGTGGGCGAGTAGTTTTAGAAAAGTCCAATCTCACTGCTGTGAACATGCGATTTACCAAGATGGCCGACCGCGATCTGGCGGACATGATCGAAGGAATCAAGGGAATCCGTCGGCTCGAGCTCGAACGCTGCACCATAACGGACAAAGGGTTGGTTTTCGTCAGCAAGTTGACGGAGTTGCGCGAGCTGGACCTGGATCATACCAAGATCACCGACGCGGGATTGGTGCATCTGAGCCCGCTGGTGAACCTTCGGATTCTCGATCTTGCGGTCGACACAATCACGGACGAAGGATTGGCCCATCTCAAGCCGCTGAGAAACCTGGAAGCGCTCGCAGTTCAAGGAAGCAAGGTGAGCCGAATTGGGCTGGCGCATCTGAAGGGATGCAAGAAACTGCGCGCCCTGTATTTGACCGAGACATTGATTGGCGACGACGATTTGCCTGCCGTGGGAGAATTCAAGGAATTGCAAAAACTGTGGCTCGGGGGCACGCGAATTAGCGATCGCGGATTGGTCCATCTCAAAAAACTGCAACTCGTCCATCTGACCGTTTTTCGTACCAACATCACCGACGCTGGGCTCGCGCAATTGAAGTCACTTTCGCAGCTCCGGGCTCTCAACCTTGCGGACACAAAGATTACGGACAAGGGACTGGAACAATTAGAGCGTTTCACGTTTTGGTGTGCGGGTAACCGCAATGGGCGAACCAGTTGACTGCATCGCTGGCCGTCACGCTGTCTAGCGCG
>DASRSQ010000895.1:0-1583 GCA_035656475.1 Gemmataceae bacterium
CCATCGCGGTCGCCTTCAGCGTTGCGATGGCCGCTTCCTGAATTGCTGGCCAGTTCAACCGGCGGTGCAGGGCCGAGATGAAAAGCGCGCCGAAAGTGCCGATGCCGGCCGCCTCGACCGGCGTCGCAATACCGACGAAGATCACGCCCAGCACGAGCACGATCAGCAGGATCGGTGCGATGGTGTTCTTGAGAAGCTGGAGCTTCTCCCGACCGCTGACCCGTTCTTCGACCGGCAGCGGCGGTCCGAGGCTGGGATTGATGTAGCAGCGGACCAGGATGTAACCGACGTAAAGACCGGACAGCAGCAGGCCAGGGAAGATCGAACCGACCAACAGCTCGCCCAAGGACTGCTGCGCCACAACGGCGTAGACGATCGCCATGACCGACGGCGGAATCAGGATGCCGAGAGTCCCGCCGGACAGCAGCGCGCCGCAAGTGAGCTTCTCGTCGTAGCCCCGCTTGAGCATCGCTGGCAGCGCGATCATCCCCATCGTCACTTCGGTGGCGCCCACCACACCGACCATTGCGGCAAGGGCGGTGCAGGCGATGACGGTGGCCGCCGCCAGGCCGCCTTTTACCGAGCCGAGCCATTTATAAACGGCGTCAAACAGTTCCTCGATGATGCCCGCCTTTTCCAGCACCGCCGCCATGAAGATAAACAGGGGCACAGCAGACAACTGGTAATCCGTCATGAACGGGAAGATGCGCGACGGCATCATGTTCAGGATGGCGGGAGTGCCGAACACGAACAGGAAGATGACGGCAAGGCTGCCCGTGCAAAATGCCATTGGCAGCCCGAGCGCCAGCAGGATGGCGAGCGAGCCGAACAGCAGGACCGTCAGCCACGCAATATCGATATCCAATCCCATGGCTCAGGCCCTCCGGCTCGTGACCAGGACGACGTCCTTGATCAGTTTCGAGAGCCCCTGCAAAACCATCAGGAACGCACCGAGCGGCAACATGATCTTGACCGGCCAGTACTGAATGCCCCACTCGGTGAACGACACTTCGGAATTGTTGATCGCGTCGAGCGCGAAACGCGTGCCGGTCCACGCCATCGTCACCATGAAGATAAAGAAGAACACCGAGGTTATAATGTCGGCGATCGCCTTGCCGCGCGTCGACAGTTTTACGTAGAACACATCGACGCGAACATGCTGGTCTTCGCGATAGGCGTACGCGCCGCACAGCATGTATTGCATGCCGTACATGAGGAACATGCTCTCGTGCACCCAGTTGGTGGGCGAGTTGAACACGAAGCGCGCGATAACTTCGTAGTAATATACGAATACCGAAATCACCGCCCAATAGGCGACGAACTCGCCGGCGCGGATGTTGAACCACTCGAGCGCATCGGTGACCCGGGTGTGCAGATGCATCGTCGGGTCTTCATGCGTACCGATCGGCGGCATATCAGGCACAGGCGGCTCGGCCGCAACCGCTTCGCCGGCCTCGCGCGCGCGCTGCTTGCGCACCAGCATCGGCAGAAGCACGGCATCGACCGCGAGCATGACCGCCAGCAAGATCGCGAGCCAGTTCGACCAGCTCTGCCATTCCGCCATATGGGCGCGTTCAAAATCG
>DASRSQ010000896.1:0-15922 GCA_035656475.1 Gemmataceae bacterium
TCGCGCGTCCAGCCGTGCTCGCGCATCAGATAGGCGACAACGACCAGGCCGCTGCGGCTCGCGCCCTGGAAGCAGTGTACGTAGACGGTTCGCCCTTCATCTCGCTGGTCCTGGATGAACGCCACCTGCTCGGCGAGCCAATCGAGCTTCGGTGCCGGGGCCGCGTCGCGGATCGGCTTCCACGCATGTACCTCGCACTCGTAGGAATCCTTCATCTCACACAGATTCAGCACCGCACTGACGCCGGGCGGCGCTTCAGATACCAGGCCGCCCATGTACAGGCCGTCCTCGATCCGGGCGTAATTCTCTGGCTCGGCATAGTAATGCTGTAGCGCCAGCAATCCGAGCCAGGCGGCGATGCATACCACGAGCAGCCCGATCAACGCCCGACGCAGCCAGATCTTCACTTCGGGGCCCCGACGATTGATTGTCCGTTCCCAGGACTTTTTAGGAAATGCCCGCGCGTTGATTCGGGCTATCCCCGCGAATTGATCCTCGACCGATTCTTGGCATGGCGTCTGCACTGGAGGTGGTTGGCCGACGCAGTTCCGTTCTGGAACTGCTCGCAAAGGAACGCAAACACGTCAATCTAAAGCCCACGCAACCTATCGCCTCCGCCCGCGCAGACGCCGGTTCAATCCGGCACAGGATCTGCGCGCCCATGTCGCCCTGCACATCCAACGACAGCCCTGACTCACCAATGACCGACGACCGGGTGCGTCGCCCGGCCGGGCCGTTTCTCGCCCGAATCGTGAGGAGCAACCGATGAGCATGAACCTGGTGCGAAAACTGTGGAACGACGACTGTGGCGGTGTGATCTCGGCGGAATACATGATGGTATTCGCCGTCATGGCCCTTGGCGCCGCTCAGGGCCTCTCCGCGCTGCGTGACAGCAGCAACCAGGACCTGCGCGAAGTGGGTGCCCTGGCGACGGCCACGCGCAAGCAATACTCTCCGAATTTCAACAACGGCGCCAGCCCGTCAACAACGACAACGCAATCGGCTCCGCAATGCTCGGGTGGCCGCTGCCCGTGAGCGCCGAAACAAACACGGCGTGCTGAGGTCATCAGCACGCCGCTCCATGGTTGCAATTACATGCTCCGCGGCAGAACTACCGCCGCAAATTGTTGCGAATGACCTCCACTGCGAATTGAGCGCTGTGGCGAACCTCGCGATCGTTGTCCGCCTGCGCGGAGAAGATCAGAGCATTCAGGCTGCGCGGCGATGCGATCAGCCCAAGGCCGCGCGCTGCGCCTTCGCGCGCCGTCGGGCTTGGATCCTTGGACATCACCTGGATCAAGGCATCGACCGCATTCTGGGCCTTCAGGCGTCCGAGCTCCACGGCCGCATCGCGGCGAACGGTGTCCGATGAATCGCTGAGCTGCTTCAAAAGCGCAGCGGTCTGCGGTTGCGCACTCACGGGCACGACGTTGCCCATCGAGGGCAGCGGTGGAGGAGGCGGCGGCGTGGTGGCGACGCCGTTGTTCGTGGTCGTTGGCGCTGCGACTGATTCACTGGCGGCCGGCGAGGTGCGAACCACGATCGGCGGCGGCGCCGTCGGGGCAGTCTGGTAGACCACGGCCGGCGGTGGGGGCGGGGCAACGACCACCGGTGGCGGTGCATAGTAATACGGATAACCATAGGGATAGCCGTAACCGTAGCCGTAGTAGTACGGCCGCGGACCCACATACAGCGGAACCCCCAACCCGATGCCAATACGAACGTAAGCCTGGGCATCCTGGGCAAGCGGGCCGACCCCGCACGCCAGGACCAGGGCGACTGTCAAAAGCAACTTCTTCATTAGCCTCGCTCCTTTCCTTCCCGTCGGACGAATGGAACGTGTTACTGGACCAGTTCATTGGGTCAAGCCCAATCCTCCAATCGTCAAGATCGACCGCCAGACCCTCGCGCCATCATTCGATTCCGCCGGGCGTATTACATTCGCGTCACGAAACCTCTGCTGGTCATTCCTGGTACAATTGGTTGATCTGTCCTGCTCGTCACCGAGGAACTCCCATGCGCCGATTCGCATTCTGCGTGCTGCTGCTGACCCTGCCCGCCGTCGCCCATGCCGGCGACAAACGGGTTGACTTCAACCTCAACACGATCGACGGCAAGACATGGTCGCTCGCCAAAGACGCCAAGGACAAGAAGGCCGTCGTCCTCGTCTTCGTCGGCACGCAATGCCCGATCAACAACGCCTACATGCCCCGGCTCGTCGAGCTGGACAAGGCGTATCGCGACAAGGGGGTGCAGTTCGTCGCCATCAACGCCAATCATCACGACACACTCGACACGATCCGCAAGCATGCAAAGAAGTACGAGCTGCCGTTCCCGGTGTTGCGCGACGAGAAGAATCGCATCGCCGACCAGCTTGGCGCCGAGCGCCATCCGACCACGATCCTGCTCGATGCCGACCGCACCGTCCGCTATCACGGCCGCATCGACGACCAGTACGGCATCGGCTACAACCGCCCTGCCCCGACGCGTCGCGATCTCGCCAACGCCATCGATCAGGTGCTGGCGGGCAAGACGGTGACCACGGCCAAGACGCCCGTGGAAGGCTGCTTCATCACGAAGGCGCCGAGGCCGAAGGCCGCGAAAGCGGAGGTGACGTATGCGAAGGATGTGTCGCGAATCCTGCAGAATCGTTGCCAGGAGTGCCATCGTCCCGGCCAGATCGCGCCGATGCCGTTGTTGTCGTACGATGATGCATCGAGCTGGGCGCAGATGATTCGCGAGGTGGTGCAGGATCGCCGCATGCCTCCCTGGCACGCCGACCCGAAGATTGGCAGCTTCGCCAACGATCGCCGGCTCAGCGATGACGAGCGCAACAAGCTGCTGACGTGGGTCGACGCCGGCTGTCCGCAGGGGGATGACAAAGACCTGCCCACGGCCAAGAAATTCGCCGAGGGCTGGTCAATCGGCAAGCCCGACGCCGTCTTCACGTTCAAGGACGCGGTCACCGTCCCGGCCAAGAGCGTCAAGGGCGTGCTGCCTTACAAGTGGGTGCTGATCCCGACCAACTTCGACGAGGACAAGTGGGTGCAAGCCGTCGAAGCAAAGCCGGGGAATCACTCCGTGGTCCATCACATCATCGTGTACATCGCCCGCAGCCGCCAAAAGAATGTCGACGGCATCGGCAACGGCCTCCTGGTGGCGTACGCTCCCGGCGATCTCGGCGCGACGTTTCCGCCTGGCGCCGCCAAGAAGCTGCCCAAGGGGGCCGTCCTCGCGTTCCAGATGCACTACACGCCGGTGGGTAGCGAGCAAGTCGATCGCTCGTCGATCGGCCTGGTGTTCGCGAAGGAGCCGCCCAAGGCCGAGGTAAAGACGCGTGCCGCCACGCAGCAGGTCTTCGCGATCCCGGCATTCGCTGACAGCCACAAGGTGACGAGTCGCACGACATTTGCCAAGGACACGGTTCTCTACAGCATGTTCCCGCACATGCATTTGCGTGGCAAGGATTTCAAGTTCGACGTCGTCTATCCCGACAACAAGCGCGAGACGCTGCTATCGGTGCCGCACTACGATTTCGGCTGGCAGTCGAATTACATCCTGAAGACGCCATTGCGTCTGCCGGCCGGCACGCGCATCGAATGCACGGCCCACTTCGACAACTCCGCGAAGAACCGGAACAACCCGGATCCATCGAAAGCCGTCTTTTGGGGCGAACAGACCTGGCAAGAAATGATGATCGGCTTCATGGACTACGCAACGGTGGGCGCCGACGAAAAGAAATGATCTGCGCCGGCCTGGGGACAGAACCGTCCTTCAGGGCGGAATGCCTCAGGTCGATGCCAGTGGATCTCACGTTGCTCAGACCTGCGGGTTACCAGTCACTGCTGCCGACGCGTTCGAAGGTCTTGCCGACGCCGAGGCGGTAGCAGATCTCGTCGAAGTGTTGGCGGTGCGATTCGTCGGTCGAGTGGAGGTGTTCGCCTTCGGTGATGAGCTTCATCTTGCTGTCGAGGTCGATGCCGTGCTGTTCCATGACGGCTTCGAAATGGCTGAGGTCGGTGGCGTAGACGACCAGGAGCTTGTGCTCGTCGAACTGCACTTCCATCGGGCTCTCGGTCGACATGACAGCCAGGCCGGTGCAGCCGTCGTTCATGAGCAGGTCTTCGTAGTCGCAGCAGATGCTCTTGAGGACCGGCAGGTCCATGGCTTCGCGGAAGAGGTCGTGGTGCTGGTTGCCGTTGGTATCGTGGCTGGTTTCGAGGACGACATCGACGACGTCGCCGAGCGGGTCGAGGAGGTCGAGGAAGACTTCGAAGAGTTTTTCGCGCGAGACGGCGGCGGCTAGCACGGGGACGGAGAAATTCGCCTTCGAATCATGGTAGGTGTCGATGCGATAGCCCTGGCGCGGCACCACCGGCAGTTCCAGAGCCGGACGGATGGCGTCGGTGAGCCAGAAGTCGCCGTAGCGATCGACCTTCAGATGATCGGAGATTTTTTGCTCGGTCACGTGCGTACCCTTGCCTTTTCTGTTTGCGCTGACGGTCCATGCAAACATAGCTTGCGATTTGGGTCATGCCAACCGCCGCACCGAATTCTACGCACGAACTTGAGCGAAAATTGAAAATCATTGCGAAACGAGTGGTTGCGCCGTTGGGACGCTTGGTATTGCAGATTTGTAGGCCAGGCTATGCTGCCGTTGCAATAAACTGGGCTTTTCGCGTAAACTATTCCATCGGATATGCCCGTTCGCAATGAGGACGATCCCATGATTCGCTGGTCGACCGCCGTTCTCGCCGTCAGCCTTTGCGCCACCCCCGCCTTTGCCCAGGGCAAGGTCCTCCTGGAAACTTGGGATGCCGCCTACCTGAGCGGCAACCGGTCGGGCTATGTCCATACCATTGCCCAGGAGGTCGAGCGGGGAGGCAAGAAGCTCATTCGTACCAGTGTTGCCTTGAGCCTGACCATCAAGCGATTCGAAGATACCGTCACGATTTCGATGGAAAACGGTAATTACGAAACGCCTGACGGCCAGATCACGGGTGTTTTCTCCAAGCTGGTTCAAGGCAAACTACAACAGCAGGAAATCACGGGCGAAGTCGTCGGGAAGGAACTCAAGCTCACCCTCAACGGCAATCGGCCGCTCCTGCCCGCTCCGTGGAATCCCAAAGTCGTCAGCCTGTACAAACAGCAGACTATCTTCCGCGACCGCAAGCTCAAGCCGGATGAGAAGTTCAACTATCTCAGCTTCGAGCCGTCCATCAATCTTGTCCTGAAGACCGAAGTCATCGCCAAAGGATATCGCGAGGTGGAATTGGTCGGCAGCAAACAGAAAAAGAAGCTGCTTCAGGTCGAAACCGTGCCGGACAAGGTTGACTTCGTTCGGGAAGGCAAGAAGGAGAAGATGCAACTGCCGATCGTGCAAACGTACCTGGACGAGGATCTGCTACCGGTGAAATCGGAGGTGGAGGTGCCTGGATTTGGCGTGGTGGTGATGTACCGCACGACCAAGGAAAAAGCGCTGGCCCCGGTCTCCGGCGGTCTCGATCTGGGAGTAAGCCAGCTCGTGCGTCTCAAGAACCGGATCCTGCGGCCGCACGAAACCACCGCGGCCGTCTATCGCATCACGATTCGTGGCGACAATCCCGAGAAGGCGTTTTCCAGCGATGATCGCCAGCAGGTGAAGAACGTCCAGGGGAACACGTTCGAGCTGCACGTGCGGGCGAACGGGAATGGCGCCGCCCCGGGGAAGGAACCAGCTGCCGAATTTAGCCAGAGCTCGTATTTTATCACCTCTGCCGATGGGAAGGTCAAGGAGCTGGCCCGGCAGGCGGTCGGAGCGGAAGCGGATTCCTGGAAGAAAGCGTTGAAGATCGAGCGCTGGGTCAACAAGCACATGCGTTTCACCTCCCATGAGACGCTGGCGACGGCGGATCATGTGGCCCGCACGCTAGAAGGGGATTGCACCGAATACGCCATGCTGACCGCGGCAATGTGCCGGGCCGAGGGGATTCCGAGCCGCACCGCGATCGGCCTGATTTACGCGGAGCCCCGGGAGATTCAGCGGGCGCCGTGCTTTGCGTTTCACATGTGGACGGAAGTTTGGATCAAGGGGCGCTGGATTCCGCTCGATGCGACGCTGGGCAAGGGCTACGTCGGGGCGACGCATTTGAAGATCACCGACAGTAGCTGGCCGCCGGAAGAGCGCACGAGTACGCCGATTTTTCCGGTTACCGCGGTTGTAGGGCGCGTCGGCATCGAAGTGCTGAGTGCCGAAACTCGCTGAAAGCCGATTGCAGTGAAAAAGGCATTAAGGACGATACGGTAATTTCATCAGATTTTTTCTTGAGAAAACGGGATTGCTCCGATACTTTGTGTAGACACATACGTCTATGTATTCGAGGAAGCGCAAACCCCATCGCGCGGCCAAACGAACGCCGAAACGCCTGTGAGGAGCACAATAGCAGACATGCGCCGGTCCGCACCCAAGAGCGGTCGGTGTTTGAAATAAACATTTTTTCTTGTCGATTTTGCAGCACCAAAGGACGGCATCCTCCCCAGCGACAGCAACTTAGGACAAGTCTCTCAACCGGGGCGTGTTCAGCCGGAGGGTTGATACGTGCCGACGATTCTCAAAACCCTGACCTGACGGGAATGCACGGAATGGCCAATGTGACGCAGACACGACCACACGACCGCCTTTTCCCGGCGCGGACCGAGGCTGCGCAATGACGTTTCGGCCAACGTCAGCCTCTGGAGGCGCCGTCACCAATCTTGCCAACGGCAGTCGCGTGGAGCACCCCGCTGCTCCATTCGCATGGGACGACTGGTTTCAACACGCCGCCCCCCACCAGCGCGCGCTTGCCCTGAGTCTGGCCCAGCAACAGGGATTCGTCTATTCGCATCAGCTCCCGGCCGTCTCCAATGGCAAGGCCCCCGTCCAGTCCTCCGACTCCGTCGCGGCCCGCGCGATCGCTCGTCTGCTCGCCGGCAAAACCGAATTGCCTGCGCTGGCGTGTCCAGGCGTGACCATCTTCGACGAGGCACTCGACGAGGTGCAACGGCTCGCAGTCGAGCGTGCCATCGCCACGCCGGACCTGTTCCTGTTGCAAGGGTTGCCGGGCACCGGCAAGTCGCGCGTGGTCGCCGAGATCCTGCGCCAGTCCGCTGCTCGCGGGCAACGCGTCCTCTTCCTTGCCGATCACACTGCATCCCTCGATGTGGTCCTTGCGCGCCTTGTCGACAAGCCGGAAATCTTTGCTCTGCGTCTGCTGGAAGCGAACGAAAAGCCTGAATCGCTGTCGGCGATGGTCCGCAGCTTCACGGCCGAGGAGCAGAAGAAAACCTTCCTCGAACGCGTGTCCGCCGGCGCCCGTGGCAACTGCGACCGCGTCGAGGCCGCCTGCCGCCGCCATGCTGACCAGCAGCCTCTGTGGACCGAGCTGGCCGCGCATGCCGAGCGTCATCGACAACTGCGCGCGCAACGACAATCGCTGACGGCCGAGAGCGAGATCGCCGCCGCGGTCGAGCGCGACGTGGCCGCCGGCCGCGCCGATTCGCCCCGCCTCGCCGAACTGGCCGAGCTGAGCCGGGCACATCTGCAAGCCGATGCCGACCTGACGGCAAGTCGTGCTGCGCGTCAGCAGGCACTCGATGCCTGTCGGGGCGAGACGAGTCAGCTTGCCACTCGCATAGGCCAGCTGGAGCCCGCGTATCTCGCAAAGAAGCATTCTCGTTTCTGGACGCCTGCCTTCTGGAGCAACCTGTTCAACGGCTCGCTGGTTCAGGAAATGGAGTCGCTCCAGCAGCAACGTGCCGCCGCCGAGGAGCGCCAGCGCGTCCTGAGCCAGGAACTCGAGCAACTCGACAAGCAAACGGAACAGGAACGCGACCGTCATCGACAAGCATGTGCCGCCTTGACGGCGGCGGAGGTGTCGGCTCGCCAGGAATTGCAGCGCACCGAGCTGCTAGCGCTGGACGCCGAGTTGAGCCAGATCGAGGCCCGCTGGAACGCGCATTGCGAAGCACTGGGATCAGGGGCGATTGAAAAGTCAGCCCAGGCGATCGCGGATGCGGAGCAGGCCTGGCTGCGTCGCAAAGCCCTGAGCGAAGAGGAATGTCAGTTCGCCCATCAGTGGGCGACGTTTGTCAGCGAGGCAGCGCCGCAATGGACAGCGCGTCTTGGTACGTTCGCGAACATCGTGGCGACAACGGTGCAGCGCTGGCAGGCCGATGGACGGGCTCGCGAATGTGCCGCCGGGCCGTTCGACCTCATTGTCATCGAGGATGCCGACACGCTTTCGGAGAGCGATCTGCTCAAGCTTGCCGGGCAGGCGCCGCGCTGCGTGCTCGTGGCGACGTCGTTATTCGAGGCGCCGCCGGCGGGCATCGACAAGGGATCGCGCGTGATCGGTCGGCCGCAGGCCGCGCCGTGCTGGCCGCGTCTCTGGCAGGCGCTGGATCATCAAGATTGGCCGCATACCTGGCGCCGCGAGGACGGTCGGCTGGTCTGCCAGCTCGTGCCGTTGACAGGCGAGGATGCAAAGCACCTGGAAAGCGAGTGTCTCGCGGACGCTCCGGACATCGAGCTGCGCATCCTGCATCGCCCGTTGACGCGGCCTTGCCTGGCGCAGGTCCGCTTCAGTCCCGGCAGCCGTTTCGCCGACGCCTTCGCCTTCATGGTGCGCGAGGTGCAGGAGTTCCCGCTCCAGCCGGTCGGGCGAACTGGCTGGTGGCACGAAGATGAACGCCGCATTTGCCGACATCTGGGGCCGGGACAGCGACAGACACAGGATTGGTTGGAAATCGAGCCAGGCGTCCGGCTCGCCACGAACGAAGAGAGCGCGCGCATCTCTGCCGTGGAGTTCGACAAGACCGCCGGCTGGGACCGTGCCCGGGCCGATGCGTGGCTGGAGCGCCATCGCGCCTGCGGTGATTGCGAACGCACCGCGTTTTTGCAAGTCCCATACCGATTTCAGCCGATGCTGGCTTCACACGTGACGACACTGGTCCGCGATGGCATCTGGGTCGGGGCCGTCAATGCCACGCACGATCGGCGCCTCGAATTCCATCCGGTGCCGTCCAGTCCGCGGCGTGATTGGCCGACCGATCCCGCAGGACTGGAACTGGATTTGTCTTTGCCTCGTTGTGCCGACAAGCTGCCGGCCGGCGTCCGCCACGGTTTACCGACGCGCGGCTTTGTCAACTATGCCGAGGCCCAGATCCTGATCCGCCGGCTCGAGGCCTGGAGTCAGCAGGAAGCGACCGATTGCAGCCAGGCCGCGGTGCTCGCCCTGTACGAAGGACAGGCGATCCTCTTGCGCCGCTTGATCGAGCAATCGGAAATCCTGCGCGCCCGTCGGCACCCGCTCGAGGTCGCACTGCCAAGCCGACTGCACCAGCACGAATTCGACGTCGTCTTCCTGAGTCTGACGCGCAGCCAGCAGCGTGGCGTCTGCTCCTTCGGCGACGACCTCCGCGAGTTGCCGATTGCGCTGACCCGCGCCCGCGCACGTCTCTTCGTCTTCGGCGACCCGGGCGCTCTCAGCAGCCGCGCGACCAGCGGCACGCCCGCCAACCGCCAGGCCGCTCACGACGCCCTGCAGGAACAGGTTCACCTCGCGCGCCTCGTCGAATGCGTGCGGCCCAAGCCCACCCTCAACGGCTCTCACGGCTAGCGTTGTACTACTCTTGCGGCGTTGTAGGCACACAGAGGGTGCCTACAACGTCGCCCGCTCCGCCATCAGCGCCGCCAGCACCATCGCTGCCGTCTCGATGCGCAAGATGCGCGGGCCAAGCGATACCATCTGCCAGCCGAGTTGTTGCGCTAGCGCAATCTCCTCGTCCGTGAAGCCGCCTTCGGGTCCCACCGCGATGCGGGTGACAGCCTTCGGTCGGGGCATCTCCGCCAGCGTGCGTGCTTGATGCGGATGAGCCAGAATGCGCAGATCGTCCGCCTGGCCGCTGCTTGCGTACTTCGTCCAGTCCATCGGGTCTGCCACGCGCATCAACACATTGCGCCCGCATTGCTTGCTGGCTTCGATGACATGACGCTCCAGCTTGTCGCGGCGGGTCTCGCGCGGATGCGTGTTGGAACGCTGGCACAGCAGCGGAACAAACGTCGTCACGCCCAGTTCGGTCAGCTTCTCGACCAAAAATTGGCCACGATCTCCCTTCGGGACCGGCGCGGCCACCTCCAACATCATCGGCAGCTCGCGCGCCGGCTCGTCGACCGCCACGATGTCCAGCACGATATCGCGCCGGGCAACCTTGTTGATGCGGGCGCGGTATTCTCGGCCATTGCCGTTGAACAGGCAAATGGCGTCGCCGGGGCGGAGTCGACAGACCGTGGCAAGATGGTGAGCCTCGGGGCCATCCAACATGAACGGTCCGAGGGTGAGCGGCAAATTGACGTAAAATCGTTCCGACATTTCTGCTACACTACGCGCCGAGATCAAGGCCGCAAGCCCAAGGCGCGGAAGGGATGGAACCCTCATGTCAAACAAGACGCCGAACACATCGCTGCAATCGACGAAACAGATGCTGGACGAGCTCGACGCGTTGATGGAGAAAATGCTGACGCTGCCGGTAAACGAGCTGGACGAGGCGGCGCCGCCGCCGGCAATGCCGAGCGTGCCGGAGCCGAGATTGTCCGCGACGGTGACATTGCTCGAGCCGCCGCCGCAACCGGAAGCGCGACCGGCGAGCCGGCCCGCCGCGCCGCCGCCGTCCTATCAGGCGCCGGAGCTGGAACCGGCCGCGCCCTTGCCGTTGAATCCGCCGCATTTCGAGCTGCCGCCGATCCACGATCTGAATGCGCCAGCGAACTGGCCGACCGAATCGGTGCCCGCGCCGCCCGCGCCGACCTACGAGACGCCGGCACCGCTGACGAATGACGTGACGCCGCCGAGCGTGTTGCCCAAGCTCGAGCCGATGCTGGAAGAGCCCGCGGCAGCGGCGGCGACATTGGACACGCAGGCGCTTATCGCGCCGCTACTGTGGGTGAATCAGGGTTTCGAACGCACGACATTGATGTTCGGCGGCGCGGGGCGCCTGGCGCGCAGCGAAGCCGGACGCATGATGCTCGGCCTGTCCGGCTTTGTCCTGATGGCCGCCGGCGTCGTCTGGTTCCTCAAGGACTGGCTGGGGTGGAACTGGTAAACGCACTTCGTATCATATCCGCTTACGGCACGATCGAAATATTGCCTCCCGAGCGGCGAATAAGCTCTCGGAACCGTCTGTGCCCCCCACCGGATCAGCGGAGCAGCATGACATGAGTTCGGCCCCGACCGCTCCAGCGACGGCGACTCCCCAAGAGCCCTCGCTGCTGGCGGCTTTCCTCAGCTACCTGATCCCCGGCCTGGGCCAAATCTATCAGGGCCGCTACGGCAAAGGCATCCTCTTCATGGTCTCGCTGCTTGGCATGTTCATGCTCGGCCAGGCCATGGGCAACTGGCAGAACGTCTACATCCAGTCCTTCGAAGGCGGCCCCAACAACCCGCGCGGTCCGGGAAGTGTCGCCGCCCTGGTCAATCGCTGGCACTACGGCGGGCAATTCTGGATCGGCATCGCCGCCTGGCCCGCTCTCTGGCAGCATTTCAATTTCTCCGTCCCCAACAAAGACGACCATCCCTTCTGGCACAACTTCCAGAAGATGCCCAACGAGAACGACGTCAATCAGTTCATCGTCAACAGCGACAAGACGCCCGATCTCGGCTGGGTCTACACGGTCGTCGCCGGCATGCTCAACATCCTCGTGATCTACGACGCCTACGCAGGGCCGGTCGTCATCGCGCCGAGCCGCCCCGCCGGCAAGGAGCAAACCGTGCCTGAACAGGCCCAGACGAAACCAGAGGGGGCCGGTTGATGCTGTTCGCCATGTCGATTTACTGGCACCTGCCGTTGATGCTGCTCGTCATCAGCCTCGTCTATAGCGCCACGCGCCACGAACAATGGGACGAAATCCTCGGCGAGGCCTTTCGCTGGGGCATCCGCATGTTCGGCTTTATGCTGGTGGTCGCGCTGGTGCTCTACGGCGCCTCGCTGCTCTGGCCGTGAACTGACAAATCCCGCCGCACCATGCGCACGCCTTCAACCATGTTGGCCAGCTTGCGCTGAGCGATGTAGCGCGCGGTCTGCGAGAAGCCGCAATCGGGCGTGACGTGGACGCGTTCGGGTTCGATGTATTGCAGCGTTTGCCGCAGACGCTCGGCGACAAGTTCAGGCGGTTCAATCCAGGTGTTCTTGACGTCGACCAGTCCGACGGCGACTTCCATCGGCGCCGGAATCTGCCGCAGCAATTCAATCTCCGCCATCTCGCGGCTCGCAAATTCGAGAGCAAGCTGGTTCACCTTGGCGCGGGCCAGATGCGGGAACAGCGGCGCGTAGCTGCGCCAGCCAACCGCCCGGCCGCGATAGTTGCCGAAGCAAAGATGCATGCTGATCTTGGCGCCGACGCCAGCGACGGTGCGCGCGATCAACTCGAGGAATAGCTCGCTAGAACCCGGGTGGCACGCGAAGCTCGGCTCATCGAGCTGGAGGAATTCCACGCCTGCCTGCACGAGTTGCTGCATCTCTCGATTGACGATCGGCACCAGCGCTGCCGCGATTGCGGTGCGATCCTTGTAGACGTCGCCGCCCTGGATACAGCCCGCGAGCGTGAATGGTCCGGCAATCGGCATCTTGATCGGGGCCTGCGTGAAGAGCCGCAGCCGGCGATATTCCTCGACGAGGCCAAGGCCGCGCGGCGCGGTCAGCGGGGCGATGCAGACGTATTTGTTGCGTTGATCGTGCGCCGGCGGGCCCAATCGCCGGGCGCTCGGCAACGGCTTGAGACCTTCGAGATAGTCGTAGAAGCCGAGGTTGAAGTCGACGCGCTGCATCTCGCCGTCGGTGATGATGTCGGCGCCGGCGCGGAGCTGATCGTCGATGGCCAGGCGAACCGCGTCGCGCAAAGCCTCCTCGCGATCGTCGGCCCCGAACAGCTCGGGATGCTGGGCCACGTCGTCGCAGAATTTCGCGTACCAGCCGGGAAACGACCAGCTTCCGATGACGGTTGCAGGAATAATGGGGAGCATGACACACCATTTCTAAAGGATGTGTCGCCAGACATGCGTCATTATCATCCGCTCGGCGGTTTAGCACGGAGGCTCGCCGCAGAAACGTGACGCCAAAGCGAGACGCGTGATGCGCTAAACCGCCGAGCCGATGATAATGATGCATCCCTTGGCGACCCCTCTATCCTAGTAATCACGCGGCCTGCTTCCGATACGCTGCCACGAAGCGCGCGTAGTCCGCCGGCGTATCGACGCCACGATGCGCGTGCGGCACAATGCCGACCTGGATGGCGTGCCCAAGCGCCAGGACCCGCAACTGTTCGAGCTTCTCGGTCAATTCAAGCGGCTCCGGCGGCAACTTCGCAAGTTGCAACAGGAACGGCCGGCGATACGCATAAAGTCCCAGATGCTGCAGGAAACGCCCGGTCGCGAAATCAGGCTCCGCATCGCGCACGAACGGAATCGGACTACGGCTGAAATAGAGCGCTCGCCCGCGCCTGTCGCACACCACCTTGACGCAATTCGGATCGCGCCACTGATCGAACGACGCGATCGGCGCTGCCAGCGTCGCCATCGGCGCTTCGCGGTCGGTACGCAGCAATCCTGCGAGCAGATCGAGCGTCGCCGCCTCGATCATCGGCTCGTCGCCTTGCACATTGACGATGATGTCCGCATCCAGCTTCGCCGCTACCTCGGCAACGCGATCGGTCCCCGACGGATGGTCATCGCGCGTCATCACGACATTGCCGCCAAAGCCTTGGACTGCGTCACGAATGCGAACGTCATCGGTGGCGACAACGATGGTGTCCGCGCTGCTCCCACAAGCGCGTTCGTAGACGTGCTGGATGAGGTATTTGCCGGTCTCGCGCAACAACGGCTTCGCGGGGAGCCGGCTCGATGCATAGCGAGCGGGAATGACGATCGCGGTTTTCATGTGGGCCTCCGTGCCTGGGATGAGCCGCCATTACACCGATTTTGGCGATTTCAGACAAGAGGGACCGTTGGTATACTGACGCCTATGGCTGCCATAGTGTTGAAGGACTTCTCGTGGGAAAGGATGATCGCTGCCGTGGAAGACGTGCGCGAACGAGCGGTCCGGGCGACCGCCGCATTAGAGAAAACCGGTATCGCCCACGTTGTCATCGGCGGCAACGCCGTCGCGGCGTGGGTCGCGCGCGTCGATAAGGAAGCGGTGCGCAACACGAAGGACGTCGATATTCTCATTCGCCGAACCGACCTGGCTGCGGTCGTTCATGCGTTGCAATCGGTCGGCTTCGTGCATCAATACGTCAACGGCATCGACCTGTTTCTCGATGGCCCGCAGGGCTCCATGCGCAGCGCGATTCATGTCGTCTTTGCAAGCGAAAAAGTGCGCGCGGACGCCCCGATCGCGAATCCTGATGTGACCGAGAGCGAACCCGGACCCGAGTTTCCGGTGCCTACGCTGGACGCGTTGGTTCGCATGAAGCTGACATCGTTTCGGCTCAAGGACAAAGTGCATCTGCAAGATCTGCTCGAAGTCGGGCTGCTTGACGAGACCTGGTTTCAACGCTTGCCTTCTGAGCTTGCCGAACGGTTGCGGGGACTGATGGAATCGGAGCGATAGTTCATGACGAAGCTGGTCCCGCTGGATTATCTGATCATCGCCTGCCATCCCGACGACGCCGAGCTGTGCGTCGGTGGCGCCATCCTGTCGCTGAAAGCGCAAGGCGCGCGCGTTGGCGTGCTCGATCTCACCGATGGCGAGCCGACGCCGCACGGGACGCGTGAGATTCGGCAGCGCGAGTGCAACACCGCCACCGAGATTCTCGGGCTCGACTGGCGCGGTAATCTCGGTCTGCCCAATCGCTCGCTCAGCGCCGATCTCGAGGCGCGCAAAGGCGTCGCCAGTATCATCAGGCAACTGCGGCCGCGCGTGTTGATCTCGCATTACTGGGAAGATGCGCATCCCGATCACGTCGCCGCGAGCGCGCTGGTCGATGCAGCGCGATTCTGGGCGAAGCTGTCGAAGACCGACATGCCGGGCTTGCCGCACTATCCGGCAAAGATTCTTTACTTCCCCAGCATGCATCTGCATCATCACGTCAAACCTGCATTCATTCTCGATGTGACTGCACACCAGGCGCGTAAGATGCAAGCAATTCAATGCTATCACTCGCAATTCATCGCGGGCCGACCAACCTCGGCGCCGACGTTCATGGATGACATTGACGCGCGGGCGCGTTATTTCGGTTGGCTGATCGGCGTCCACTACGGCGAACCTTTCCTGACCCGGGAAGAAGTTGGTGTGCGCGATTTGCAGCAACTTGCATGAATCTTCCCCTGCCCACTGAAATCTGGGCAAACTTGTCCACCTGTAACGAAGCTGTCGAAACATCGTAAAGCAACTTTCCCAACCCATCTCGAAGCCCGGCTTCTCCCGCGGTCGATAGGAGAGGTACGCGAAACGGATCACGTTGAGCAGCCGAACCTCGCTTACGCGTCGGGCTTGTGCAATCACTAGCCCGCTGCGTAAGCGAGGGATCCGCGAGCCTCGCCGCTGAGAGAGGTGGATGTTGGCCGATGAAGTGAACGTTCTGGCGCTGATCAAAGGGCAGGAGCATTACATCTTCGTCTACGACGACGTTAGCCGGCCCAAGCTCATCGACAACTTCCGCGATTTGGCGGCCGACCCGCAATGCAATCTCTCCTGGTTCGACGCCATGGTGCTGACGACGAAGGCACGCGAACAGGAACACGCGGAGGCGCAGGAATTAGGGAACAGGGATGAGGGGTCAGGGGCCAGGAACCAGGAATCAGAGATCGAGCCGCCGAACGAACACCGGCCGCGGTTTATGCCGTGAGGCTGACGGCGGGAGGGCGAGGCTCCTGCCGAGCCAGAAGCATCGGAAAACTGGACGCACGGCAAG
>DASRSQ010000897.1:0-2668 GCA_035656475.1 Gemmataceae bacterium
GGAGTTCCGACGGCCAATCATACCGAGCATGCGGCACTGGCGCGGGCCATTCTTGTGCAAATGGGCATTGCATGCGGCTACGATTTTACAGCTACCATCGACACGTGCGGCGGGAACATCTGGATCGCGCACAAAAAGGCGACGAAGGAAAACGAAGGGTTTAAGCTCCTGCACGCGCGTCGGGCTGAGTTTGCTCCTGTACCTGATAACTGGCATGATCATCTCGAAGTCGTCACGAAGCGCCGATCGCGAATTCGGATCAAGGGGGTAGAAGACGAGGACAGCTTCGAGCGTCTGTTGAGCGCCCATCGCCGCGTGCCTATGGACACCACTCACAAGCGTCACATCGACGAGCTTGCCAAATCTGGCTATACGACGATCTGGGTACCGGACCATCACCTGCTACAGACGCATACGAAGGCGCTCGAATGGTTGACCCACGTGCCTGGGATCAGGGTCATCGGCGTTTACCGGACTAGCTCGGCTGGGACCGACAAGGGTTCTCCGAACTGTTTTCTTTTCCCGATGTCCAACGGCTCTTGGAAAGTCTATCGCTTTTCACCTGGCGTCGCTGAGGCCCCTACATGGGAGCAGGACGGACAGGGCTGGACGACATGCTTCTTCAATCGCATACCCACTTTTCCTACAGCCGCACGGGCAGCCGGTGGGAAAGAGGATGAAGGTGGCAGATTCGTCTTCAGCAACGTTACACAGGCAGCGCAAGCCGCTGTGATGCTTGGCGCACGTATTGATGTCCCCGAGGCACTACGAGGGCGGACAACAGTTCTAAAGCAGGCAAACGACGGTCGATTGCTCGTAAGTATCCAGGCAGGCGAGGGAGATACGGGCATGGATTCTTGGTTGGAGAAGAAGGGTAACTGGATAATGCTCCACCGAATTGTCGAAGGCCCCCGTGAAGACATTGATTCTCTTGATACCGACTCGTTCTTCAGAATGTTGCGCATTCCCGCCAAACTGGGCCTCACTGAATGTGGTGCCATGTTTCGCCAGGACGATGGGCAATGGTGTGGTAGTTTGGAGTCACAGGTCAAGCACTCCTTGCAAAGCATTGGCTACAACAAGGCCGAGGCGGATTGCATCCTAGGCACCGCCTGCCGCTCGCGATGGGAGTTGGTGAACTTGCCCTTTCAACCGGAGGAGCCAGGTGGCCGACGATGGAATCTTGGTGCAGCTCAGTACGCATACGAGCCAGCAGAACTTGACGACGATGAGGCGCCTCACCATCCCCACTGGGACAAAGTCTTGCGACATTTGGGGCAAGACATTGACGACCACATTGGTACGTTGGAATGGGCGCAGCAATGTGGTATTCGACATGGCGGTCAGTATCTACAAGCGTGGATCGCCTGCTTAATGCGCGAGCCGCTCATACCATTGCCGTATTTGTTTCTGTACGGTGCGCAGAACAATGGCAAGTCAACATTACACGAATCGGTTCAACTGCTGATGCGCGGTGGAGTCGTAAATGCCAAGAACGCGCTCATAACTCAAAACGAGTTCAACGGCGAATTGGAAAACAAGGTCCTCGCATTCATCGAAGAAGTTGATCTGACCCAGTACAAGGCTGCTGAAGCGCGACTGAAAGAGTGGGTCACTGCCGAAACGATCATGATTCGCAGCATGCACCGTGACGGCCGTAATTGGCGCAACACACTGCATTTCATTCACTGTGCGAATGACGATCGATTCTGTCCCGTCTTCCCAGGCGATACTCGAATTGATGTGATCTACGTTAATCCACTGAAAGCCGAGATTCCAAAGTCGATTCTCATGGATCGCCTTCGTGCGGAGGCACCCCATTTCATGCGGACGTTGATGGAAATGCAGTTGCCGCCGCTCATGGGGCGAATGAGATTGCCGGTCATAGACGGTTTGAGCAAACAGATACTCCAGCAGCTTAATCGCAACCCGGTCGAATCATTTTTGGAGGAGCATTGCTACCAGATCCCTGGCGAAATGGTCACTTTTAAGGAAGTCTACGACCGGTTCGCGGAGTCCCTTGATTTCGGCGAACAGAAGAAATGGGGCCACAAGAGTATCCTCAAGCGGTCGCTCCCGCGTCATTTTCCCGTTGGCATCGGCCCGAACAAGCAACTATGGGTGGGTAATCTCGCGTTTGAACACGTGAAACAAACGAAGCCGCCGGTTGTGCTTCACGGTGGTCGCCTCGCGCACAAGGAGGCAGCATGAGCGCGAGCGGGTTTGTCGGCGTCTACGGAGATCACGGTCGCTACCGAGCGCGGGTGTGGCACAAGACTGCCAAGCGGTACAGGTCGGTCCGCCACTTCCTCTTCCCATCGGAACGGCGCGGCTATCACACCTTGACGCGAAGCGCTCGCCACGTCGCCCAAGTTCGCGATATGGTTCTTCTTCGTGATCCGCGAGCTGCCGGCCGACTGAACTTTGAGCCTGGTCCCGTGGCGTCAATGGCCGAATTGCAAGAATTGGAGGAGCTGCAAGAGGTCGTCGATCAGATGATGAACCGTCATCGTCTGGCGGCGGCGCGCCGTACGTGGAAGACAGAAGACGGTAAGCCGCCGGCCGACATACGTGCAGTGCTTGGTCGGCCGCGAAAGGGTGAAACAGCCGACGAGGCTCGTTCTCGCAGGCGTAATGCGAATCGGCGTTGTGCCGGCTCATGCTAATT
>DASRSQ010000898.1:0-5407 GCA_035656475.1 Gemmataceae bacterium
TGGCGCTTGGCCAGCCACCGGCCGACACGCTGGCGCGTCCGGTCCCGGGACTCGGAGCGCCGGTGCCGCAGCAAGAGATGGTGGCGCCGATGCCGCCGAAAGAGAATGCCCTGCCGCAGCAAAAGAAATAACACCAAGGAAGGATCGGGCGCAACCTATGGATGGGACCCCATTGAAAGCCAGCTCAAGACTCATGGGCATCGCGCTGGTGCTGATGGCCGCCGGCTGCCAGGCGCCTGACAGACCGCTATTGCCGCTATTGGCGCTGCCCGACGAGACGCCGGTTCAACATGCGTTCCTCGACGGGCCGGTTGCAGCGGATTCGAAGCACGATATCGTCCGCGTTCAGGGCACCAAGCCGACGGACGATCAGGGTGTGGACATTCCCAAATCCCACAGCGCGATCACGACCTGCTTCACGCACGATGAAATCATTGACCTGAACGGTGTGCTGCGCCTGGCGAATATCGACAATCCGACCATCCGGCTCAGCGAGGCGGTCGTGAGCCTCAACCGGGCCGAGCAGATGTTGGCGCGGTCGTTGCTCTTTCCCAACCTGAACGCTGGCGCCACTCTGTCGTTGCACAATGGACCGGTGCAAAATTCCTCGGGACGCATTTTCAACACGGACCGCGACTCGCTCTACATCGGCGGCGGCGCCGATGCACGCGTCGCTGGTACCGTTCCCATTCCCGGCATCCAGCTCATCGGCGATCTCGGCGAAGCCGTCTTCGCCCCGCGCATGGCCCGGCAGCGACTTGCCAGCAGCCAGTTCGATTCCAACGCCACGCGCAACAACATCCTTCTCGACGTTGCCACCAGCTATCTCGCCCTGGTCGGCGCCGAGGCGAGGCTGCTGGCGTATCGCCAGTCGGAGGCGGATTACGCGGAGGTCGCCCGCATCACCGCCAATTTCGCCGCCAAGGGACAGGGGCGCGAATCGGACGCCCAGCGTGCTCGCAGCGAGTTGTTGCTCCTGCAAAGCACCGCCCAGCTCGTCGAGGCAGACGTCGTGCGCGCAGCCACCGACCTATCGCGACTGCTGAGCCTCGATCCGTCCATTCGCCTGCGTCCGGAGGTGGCGGCGCCGCCGTTCATCCAGCTGGTCGATCCGGAAACGCCGCTGGAGACGCTGGTCGAGACGGCGGTCGCTCAACGGCCGGAAGTCGCGGCACGCACGATCGACGTCAACACGAGCCAGGTTCATCTTCGTCAGGAAAAGATGCGGCCGTTCTTGCCGAAGATCGTGCTCGGGGCGAGCACGGGAAATTTCGGGGGCGGAGCGGACGTGGTCGGCTATCGTTTCAGCCATTTCAACTTCCGGGCCGACTACGACGCGATGGCATTCTGGACCTTGCAAAACCTGGGAGTGGGCAATCGGGCGCTGCAGAACCAGGCCCGGTCCCAGATCGGCGAGGCGGAAGCGGTGCGGCTGCGGGTCATCAATCTCGTGCAGGCGGAGGTCGCCGAGGCCCTGGCGCGCACCAAGGCCAGCCGACTGCAGATGGACATCGCCCGCCGCCGCGTTGAAACCTCCCAGCGCGGCTTCAAGCAAGACCTGACGCGTGCGCTGAACAAGGAAGGTCGCCCGATCGAAGTGCTAAATAGCATCAATTTGCTAACGTTCGCCCGCCAGGATTTCGTGGCCTCCCTGGTGGAATACAGTCAGGCGCAGTTCCATCTGTATGTTGCCCTCGGCGGCATGCCCGGAACGTCGCAACCCGAACCAGCCCATCCTTGAACCGCATTGTGGATATTTCGCCCAAGGTGACGAAATTCCGCAGCCATTCTCAACAAACCAGGCCAGAGAGCGGCTCCTGATCGCACTTCCGACAATGTGCCGGCTTGGCACGGGGCATGCTGTACCAATCTTCGCTCCCTCAGGTCGAAGGTGCATCTATGCTGGCAATTCGCGGAATCCTGCATCCAACCGACTTCTCCGAAATATCGGCGAACGCCTTTCGCTTGGCATGCTCCCTGGCTCACGACTATCGCGCCCCTCTGTATGTCCTTCATGTCAGCACCCCCGTTGAAGCGTTTGAGAATGAAAACCTCTTCGATCAGCATTCATCTCAGTACCTGGCTCAAGCTTGGGAAAAGCTGGGGCAACTGACGCACCCAGGCATCAATGTGCATCGCTTCATCGAAGAAGGAGATGCGGTCGAGCAGATTCTTCGGTTCGCGTCATCCTTGCATTGCGACTATATCGTGATGGGTTCGCATGGCCGGACCGGTTTGAATCGCCTGCTGCTCGGCAGCGTGGCGGAACAAGTGGTTCGCCGCGCCGCCTGCCAGGTCATCATCGTGAAAAGACCGGTGATCGACACAACTCTGGCATCATCGATTCAAGAATCGATACCTTCCAAGCGGCAGTAGAAACACGGTCGATTCTCCTCCTCAAGTGCAGACACTTCGTACAGGATCCGTCCCGCGCGCGTCCGGCTGACGGCGACGCGACGTTTCTGACTGCAAACTGTTCCCAAAAAACGAAAAATCTTCCAGCAAACCGCTTGCCACCAAAAAAAAAGCTATGGTTGGGTTGATTGAAGGGCTTCAGAACACTGAACGCTTTTCAGTAACTCCCCTACGTTCTTTTGGTGGTGGCAAAATGAAGGACGTGCAACGTATTGCGATCGTGGATCCTTCGGATTCCACGCGTGAGCCCCTTCGCAATCTCCTCCTGGGTGTCGAAGCGGTTTGGCTCGAAGCCGAGTGCTCGCGGTATGAATTTTTCATCGACGTCGCTCGACAATCCTGTCCCGATGCCGTCGTGATCGCGCTTGACTCCGATCACACCAAGGCACTCCAACTCATCGGCCAGCTCACGATTGAATTCCCCCACATGCCGATCCTCGCGGTCAGCGCACGTGGCGATGGACAATCGATCCTGGCTGCATTGCGGGCCGGGGCCAAGGAATTCTTGACCGCCCCCGTCGTCCTCGAGGAATTGCTGCTCGCCTTGCAACGGCTGCGGGCCAACCGCACCGGCGGCGACACCAGCAATCCCGCCAACGGCGCGACACGCACCGAATCGCTTGTCGTCTCCGTCGTCGGCTCCAAGGGAGGCGTCGGCTGCACGAGCGTCGCCGTCAATCTCGCCTGCTGCATCGCACAGGACCAAAAATTCAACGCCGCTCTCGTCGACCTCGATCTCGCGCTCGGCGATGCGGACGTCGCACTCGATCTCATTCCCGACTACACCCTGGCCGATGTCGCCATGAACGTCGATCGGCTCGATATGCAGTTCCTGCGTCGCTCGCTGTGCAAGCACGAGAGTGGCGTGTCGCTCCTGCCTCACCCCGTGCAGATGGAAGACATTCCGCTGATCCACGAGGAACATCTGGGGCGCGTCATCGGCCTGCTGCGGGCCAGCTACTCGCATCTCATCTTCGACCTGAGCAAGCGCTTCACGCCGACCGACTTGACCGCGATGCGGATGAGCGACGTCGTGATCCTGCTGGCCCAGCTTGAGCTGACCAGCCTGCGAAATGTCGTCCGCATGCTGCACACGATGGAAAAGGAAGAAGGCCTGGGGGACAAGGTTCGCGTGGTCATGAACCGCGTCGGCGCCGACGACAGCGACATCACGCTCGAAAAGGCGCAAGAGACGATCGGCAAGGAAATCTACTGGCAGATCCCGAACGACTTCAAGGCGATGCTCGGCGCTCGTAACGCCGGCGTGCCGCTCCTGACGCATGCTCCCAAGAGCAAGGTGCATCAGAGCATTCTCGGCATGGCGAACAATCTGTGCGGCAAGGTGGCTGCCGAGCCGGTCAAGAAGGAACGACGCAGCTTCTTCTCGTTCCGGTAAGCAATATTCACCCCTCTCCTTTTTGGAGAGGGTCGGGGGTGAGGGCAGAACATTCGGCGTTCTGCCGCTTCAGCCCTCACCCCCACCCCCTCTCCCAGAGGGAGAGGGGAGAGAAAATTTAGTCCCCATCCCAGGGGTTCGGCGTACCTCGTCCCTGGGCTTAGTTAGGTGGTGTGACAATGTCTCGATTACAACGTGGTCTGAACGGCATGGGCGGCGGTGGCGGCGGTGGCGGACCGGTGTCCAGTCACGGCGCCAGCAGCCGCGGCGGCAGCATGAGCGGCATGAATAATGACCGCAATGGCAAAAGCTTCGACGAGCTCAAACGCATCATCCACGGCAAACTTGTCGACAAGCTCGACCTGTCGCGCGTCAGCGATCTCGCCGGCGATACGCTTCGCCGCGAAATCCGCCTCGTCGTCGAACGCCTCTGCGATACCGAGAATCCGCTCCTCAACCGCATGGAACGCGAACGGCTCATCGACGAAGTCCTCGATGAGACCTTCGGCTTCGGCCCGCTCGAAGCGCTGCTCAAGGACCCGACCATCAGCGATATCCTCATCAACGGCCCGCACAAGATCTACGTCGAACGTCGTGGCAAGCTCGAAAAGACCGACGTCAAGTTCCGCGACAACGAACACCTGTTGCAGATCATCGACCGCATCGTATCGAAAGTCGGCCGACGCGTCGACGAAACGAGCCCGATGGTCGACGCGCGTCTGCCCGATGGCTCCCGCGTCAACGCCATCATTCCGCCGCTGGCCCTCGACGGCCCGTCGATGTCCATTCGCCGTTTCGGCGCCAATCCGCTCAAGCTCGAAGACCTGCTGAATTACAAGGCATTCACGCCTGAAATGGCGATGCTCATGGAGGCCTGCATCAAGGCTCGCCTCAACATCGTCATCTCCGGCGGTACTGGTTGCGGTAAGACCACGCTGCTCAACACGCTGTCGAGCTTTATCCCGCACGACGAACGCGTCATCACGATCGAGGACGCGGCCGAACTCCAGTTGCAACAAGATCACGTGGTGCGACTCGAAACGCGTCCGCCCAACATCGAAGGCAAGGGCGCCGTCACGACGCGCGACCTGGTCAAGAACGCCCTGCGTATGCGTCCTGAACGCATCATCATCGGCGAATGTCGAGGCGGTGAGGCGCTCGACATGCTGCAAGCCATGAACACCGGTCATGCCGGTTCGATGACGACGCTGCATGCGAACACGACGCGCGATGCCCAGGCCCGTCTCGAAACCATGATCATGATGGCCGGCATGGAATTGCCAATCAAGGCGATGCGGCAACAGATCTCGTCCGCCGTCGACATGATCATCCAGGCCAACCGTCTGCAAGGCGGGCCTCGCAAAATCACGGCGATCTCCGAGGTAATGGGCATGGAAGGCGACGTCATCATCATGCAAGAAATCTTCCGCTTCAAACAGCTCGGCATCGACCAGAACGGCCGATCCTACGGGCAGTTCGAAGCGAGCGGTGTCCGCCCAGCGTTCATTCCGCGTCTGGAAGCGGCCGGCATCAAGCTGCCGACCAACATGTTCCAGGAACGCGTGATGATGCGCGAGTGATCGAAACCTGGTCGTG
>DASRSQ010000899.1:0-9853 GCA_035656475.1 Gemmataceae bacterium
ATTCATTCCTCGGCCTCGGGAACCTTCCAATCGTTCAGCGGCGGCGGCAGCCTCGATAATGCCAATGCCGGCCCCACCATTAGCGGCGACGTCACATTCAACGGCGACGTCTACATCGGCGCCTTATCGAGCGTTGGCGGCAACGTAAACGCAGGCGGCGACGCCAACTTGGGTACCAACGTAGCGGGCAATGTCGTAGCCGCGGGCAACGCCACGGTCTCTGCGAACATCGCTGGGAACATCGAGGCCGGCGGGAATGTCTCGGTCAACGGTTTGAGCACGGTCACAGGGAACGTGTTGTCAAACGGAGACGTCACGGTGAACAGTACGGTCGATGGCAACGTGAATTACGGAGTCGGCCATTCACTGACGGTGGCGTTCGGTGCGCACGTCAATGGCAGCACGACTTCGGCTCCGGCTTCGGTCACGCCGGCGGTATTTTCCACCGTGCCGCTGCCTGCCGCGCATTCGTTCACGACTGGCAGCACGAATGTCACGATGCCGACGTTCGCAACGCAAACCTTAGCACCGGGAAGCTATAACAATTTGACAATGGCCGGCTCGAATACCCTGAATCTGAGCGCGGGAAATTACTATTTCACGAATATCACGATGAATGGCAGTTTCCTCACGCTCAACCTGAATACGACTGGCGGACCGATCAATATATTTGTTACTGATTCGACTGCGTTACACGACGTGACTACCAACATCAACGGCGTCGGCTATCAAAACGTTGGCCCGACGGCCATCGGCCAGGTGTACTTCGAAACACACGGCTCGCTGAGCGTGGACTTCAGCAACTTGGTGGGCACGTTCTACGCCCCGTTCGGCGACATCAATATCAAGAGTCTCAGCAGCTTCACCGGGAATGTGTACGCAGGCCACGACGTGGTGGCGGATTTTCCGACGTTCTACTCCGGACCCGTCAGTCCGACGTTAGGTGTCCCCGAGCCGGCCAGCCTGGCGATCGCCTTGGCCTGCGTGAGCCTGCTCGTACCCGGTTCCTGGAAGCATCTCCACCGCGGTCGCAAGTCGCCGACGCGCTAGCAACCATCCATCACAAGGGACATCCGACGAGCTTTTAACCGGGAGACGCCGCGTCCTCGCGCCAGCCGTCAGGATCCGTAGGACGCGATACTCCCGAGCACGCAATTGCGCGGGCCCGGCACTCGTCAGGAAGCCCGACCCGTGCCGCTGCCGCGAGGAGCTCGCGAACGTTCTATATTAGCCCTATATGGCCGACGACGCGCCCTCAGCGAGAGTGGCCGCGGCCCGCTATACTGCGCGGGCTTGGACGTCCGTCACCGGGCTCGCGACCTCAATACTCTTCAGGAAACAACGATCGTGTCGACAATCAAGCGCATTCTGGTCACGGGCGGCGCAGGCTTTCTCGGCAGCCATCTTTGCCAGCGGCTGGTCGAGCAGGGCCACGACGTCATCTGCGTCGATAACTTCTTCACCAGCCAGAAATCGAACGTCTCGCACTTGCTCGCCAAGCCGAACTTCGAGCTCTTGCGGCACGACATCATCCACCCCTTGTTTCTCGAAGTCGACGAAATCTACAACATGGCCTGCCCCGCAGCTCCGGGCCACTATCAGTACAACCCCATCAAAACGATGAAGACGTCCGTGATGGGCGCCATCAACATGCTGGGCATGGCCAAGCGCTGCCGGGCCAAGATCCTGCAGGCCTCGACCAGTGAGGTCTACGGCGATCCGGACGTCCACCCGCAGCCGGAAAGCTATCGCGGAAACGTCAACCCGATCGGCCCACGAGCGTGCTACGACGAAGGCAAGCGGGCGGCCGAAACGCTGTTCATGGATTACCACCGGATGAACAACGTGCGGATTCGTCTGGTGCGCATCTTCAATACCTATGGCCCCGGCATGCATCCGTTCGACGGTCGCGTGGTATCGAACTTCGTCCGGCAGGCGCTAGCCGGCGAGGATATCACGATTTTCGGCGAAGGTGACCAGACCCGCAGCTTCTGCTATCGCGACGATCTGATCGAGGGCATTCTGCGGATGATGAACGGGCCCGATGATTTCCTTGGCCCGGTCAATCTTGGCAATCCGGGCGAATTCACGATCAAGCAGTTGGCGGAACTCGTGATCGAACTGACCGGCTCGAAATCGAAGCTCGTTTACCGCCCCCTGCCGGCCGACGATCCCACGCAGCGCAAGCCCGTGATCACGCTGGCCAAGCAACACCTCGATTGGGAGCCGAAGATTCCGCTGCGCGAGGGCCTGACGAAGACCATCGCCTGGTTCCGCTCGATCGACATCCAGAAATTCCGGGCCCCCACGCCGAACTACTGAACAGCACGGCGCAGACAGCATTGTCCTGGACCTTTGCGCGGCTTACAGACTGATCTGCGTGGCCAGTTCGCGGTTCTGGCGATACCAGTCGATGGTCGCGGCAATCCCTTCTTCGAGTGACACCGTCGGCCGCCAATCGAGCAGTTCGTCGGCCCTTCGGATATCAGCCGACGAATGGAGCACGTCGGCGGCATGCGCGGGCCGATAATCGATGCGCGCCTCTTGGCCCAGGTGCTCGGCAATCAGGCGGATCAACTCCGAGAGGGCCGTGGAATGGTCACCTCCGAGGTTCATGACTTCATAGCCAAGTGGTTTGGCAGCCGCGATCGTGCCGCGGGCTATATCTTCCACGTAGGTAAAATCGCGCCGTTGCGAACCGTCGCCGTACACCACCAGCGTATCGCCCTCGGCGATCTGCCGCACGAAGCGAAAGATGCTCATATCGGGCCGGCCGGCTGGCCCATACACGGTGAAATATCGCAGCACCGACACGTCCAGCCCATAGAGCGCGTGATAGGAATAGGCGAGCGCCTCGGCGGCTTTTTTCGATGCAGCATACGGCGACAGCGGGCGACTGGCCTGTGAGTCTTCGCGAAAAGGGCTGGGTGTGTCGCTACCGTACACGGCCGATGTCGAGGCTAGCACCAATTTCGGTACCCGGTGCAATCGGCAGGCATCGAGCACGTGCAAGGTGCCGGTAACATTGGTCTCTAAATAGGCCGCCGGATCATCGACGCTGGCGCGCACGCCGGCCCGCGCCGCGAGGTGAAACACCGCATCGAAGGGATGGGCGGAACCGGCCCGAAAGAAATCGGCGACCAGATGCCGATCGGTGATATCGAGCTGATGGAAATGAAAGGCGCTGCTGCGGCGCAGCGCCGCGAGTCGCCACGCCTTCATGCGCGGATCGTAGGCAGAATTCAGGTCGTCAAAGCCCACCACCTGATGCCCGGCCGCCAGTAGCTTCCGGCTGACGCAGGCGCCGATAAAGCCGGCGCAGCCGGTAACGACGTATCTTTTGGGCGTCGGCTCTACGGACACGCGCGATTGCTCCTCGCTGACCAGCGCTCGCCGAGCGCCACCGCGACAACTAGGTCTTGACTATCTTTTCGCGGTGCTCGCGGACGTTCTTGGTGGCATTGCGCGTGTCGATCACGAGGCTGGCATGCCGCACAATGTCATCGTATTTGTAATCGCTGTGATCGGTCGCGATCAGCACGCAATCTTGCGATGCCAAAAACTGCGGCGTCAGCTCCTGACTTGCCATGTCCTCGACATTGTGATGACGCATCTTCGGCAAGCGCGGCACGTGGGGATCGTTGTAGCTCAACGCGGCGCCCCGTTCACGCAGAAGGTCCATGAGCTCGAACGACGGGCTCTCGCGCGGATCGTCAACGTCCTTCTTGTAGGCCACGCCCAACAAACAGATCTTGCTCCCCTTCACCGGTTTGCCGCGATCGTTCAGTTCGCGTGCCACGCGCTCGACCACGTAACGCGGCATGCTGGTATTGATTTGACCCGCCAGCTCGATGAACTGCGTGGGGAGTCCATGCTTGCGCGCCACCCAGCTCAAATAGAAGGGATCGATGGGAATGCAGTGCCCGCCCAGCCCCGGCCCCGGGTAAAAGGCCTGGAAGCCAAAAGGCTTGGTCTTGGCGGCTTCGATCACTTCCCACACGTCGATGCCCATGCGGTCGTAAAGCATCTTCAATTCGTTAACGAGCGCTATGTTCACCGCGCGATAGGTGTTTTCGAGAATTTTGCAAGCCTCGGCAACTTCGCAATTCGCCACCGGTACGATCCGCACCACCGCCTGGCTATAGAGCATCTCGGCCAACTTGGCGCTCGTGGGCTCGATGCCGCCGACGACTTTCGGAATGCCGCTGGCGCCGTAATCCGGGTTGCCCGGATCTTCACGCTCGGGGCTGTAAGCCAGGTAAAAATCCTTGCCGGCTTTGAGTCCGCTCTTGGCCAGGATCGGTAACACGACGTCGCGTGTCGTGCCCGGATACGTCGTGCTTTCCAGCACGATCAGTTGTCCGGGGCGCAGCACGGCGGCAATGCTTTTGGCCGTTTCCTCGACATAGAGCAGATCGGGATCGCGGCTTTCATTGAGCGGCGTCGGCACGCAGATCAGCACGGCATCGGCTTCAGCCAGCCGGCGCATGTCGGCCGTCGGCTCAAAGCGCCCACCAGCCAGGCACTCACGAATCCAGGAGGCGGGAATGTGCTTGATATAGCTTTCGCCCGCCTTCAGTCGGTCCACCTTCTTCTGATCGACGTCGAATCCGAGCGTGCGATAGCCGGCGGCCACAAAGGCGCGAATCAATGGCAAGCCTACGTATCCCAAGCCGACGACGCCGACGCGGGCTGTCTTTTCTCGAATCGCCGTTTCCAGAGACGTCATGTTGATCCTACGAGGTTTAACAGTAGTGCATCACGAGTGAAAAGGCGTTTCTGATACAAGATGCGGGACCACAACACCTGGGCGCGTCTCTCGCCCCGCAAGGTGCGCTAGTTCTTGCCCACCTGATCGATCAGCTTGCGGAAGATAGGCTGCTCCAAGGGAGGCAAATCCCCGACTTTCAATTCGTAGTTCTCGGTGGCCTTTTTCAGAGCCGCTTGCGCGCCCAGGGAGTCATTGTTCATCTGGCAAGCGCGCGCCAGGTGGAAATACTTCGTCCCGGAGGGCTGATCAACGACTGCCAAGGTCAAATCGTCGACGGCCTGCTTTATTTCGCCGTGGACCAGATGCACCAGGGCCCGCGTGTCCAACAGATCGGACTGCGGACCGAGAATGTTGATGGCTTCGTCGATGTATTTGCGCGAGTCGCCTGTTTTATTCTGTACGGCCAGCAAATAAGCCAGATTATTCAGAACCATGGCGCGTTGCACGCCGACAATGTCAGGATTCTTCAAAAGCCGCGTGTAAATCTCTTCCAACTCGGGATAGCGCCCCTGCAGGTCCAGCAATTCAGCGTATTCCAACTGCAGGACGAGGTCCTTGGGCTGTTTAGCGATAGCCTTGGTCACCCAGGATTCGACGCGCCCGTAGTCTTCCTTGGTGGCATCCGCCGGATGCAGGCGCAGGGCCACCAAACCCTCGCGTACCACTTCCTCGACCTTACGGAGTTCCAGCGCCTGCTGGCACAAATCCAAAGCTTCCTTCAGCTTGCCATGCCGCCCCATGAAGCCCGCGAGAACCAGCCCGCCACTGGGATCGAGCGCTACGTACTCGCGGAACATCGATTCCGCGGCATCATTCGCGTCCATTTGTTCCAGCAGATTCGCAATGTCAACAAGTGCCCTAACTTTCTCGCGAGGCATGGGTCGCGGCAACAAATTACGCAACAGCGCCACGGCTTCGTCGGTCTTACCCTGTTTGACCAGCAGTCTGGCACGCAGCGCCGTGGTCAAAGTCGCGTCGGGGGCAATAGCTTCCAGCTTGTTCAGCCAGAAGATCGCCTGGTCGACTTCGTTATTTCTCAGCAACATTTCCACGAACGTGCCGATGTAAGTCGGATCGTCCTTTGCCTTCCCGAGCAGCGACAACATTTCGTCGCGGCACCGCGACCAGTTACCCGTCGCCTGGTAGAGCCTGGCCAGGATCAACTGCGCGCTAGGGGGCAGATTCGTCTGGTTTTTGATCTCCTCGAGCAGCCTCGTCGCTTCCATGCGCGAATCAGCCTCGGGGCGGTCCGCCAGCAACCGGGCCATCGTCACTTTGTCCGCCAAGGAAACCGGCGCCTTCGGATCCTTCGGTTGCAGGCGTCCCATGGCCGCACGGAAATCCTGGTACGTGCCACTGGCGGCAATCAAAACGGCCACTTCTCGATTGGCCCAGGCGATATGTTCCCGATCGGCGTCGTTCGCCGGCTTGGCCTTGAGAATCCTGTCCAGTTGCTCGCGGGCCTTGGGAACATCCTTCTTACGACCGTAGAAGGTCGCCAGCGCGCGGGCCAGGCCCAAGTCATCCGGCCTGGCATCGCGGGCCTTCAAGAAGTATTTTTCCGCGGTCGGCATGTCACCGAGCAACTCGTAACACTGGGCCATCGCCAAGTCGTAGTTTTCCTTAGGCAGTTTTCCCTCCGCCGCAAGTACGACCTCGCGCGCTTCATCATCGCGGTGCTTGGCTTTCAGGATGCGGATCAATTCGAACCACCCCAGCGGGAAATCGGAATGCGATTCGACCAGCCCGCGCAATAACCTCTCCGCTTCATCATCGCGACCGAGTTCGGGCAGCAACTGCGCCAGGCTGACAATCTTCTGCGGGTCGTCGGGCTCGGCTTGGAGCGCTTCTTCCAGCAACTTCACGGCACGCGGGATATCCTTGTCCGCCAGGGCGATGCCGATTTTCAACATTTCCGACGTCCCGCTGTCGCCTCCCCTGGAATTGGCAAGATCCAAGTAAGTGCGGGCTTCGTCGCCACGGCCGCGCGAGATCAGCAGCTGCGCGAGCTGGCGGGGCGTGGCCGGGTCCACATCGCCCAGGTCGAGGGCGCGCTGCAAATCAATAATCGCCTCGTCTGGCCTGTTGTCGAGAACATCGATCTCTCCTTCGAAGCGTGCCAACACCGACCATTTGGGCCGCTGCTCCTCCGCCCGGCGCACCAATTGTCGCGCCTTTTCCAGCGTCGCGGTGGGATCTCCGCTGCGCTTGGCCCGGACATTCGCCACCTCCACGCGCGCATCGACATATTTCGCTTCGGCGCTGCTTCCGCCGAACAAGTTCTTGATCGACGCCATGCTTTTCTTGATCTCTGCCTGGTCGTCTTCTCCCATGGCGATGTCGAACAAAGTGAACTGAGCCTCGGCGTCGTTCGGCGACTTTTCAACGATGCTCGACCAGGCAGCCCGAGATTCCTTCAGATCATTCAGCCGGAAATAGGCAATGCCGATCAGCCGCTTCAGACGGGACTGCTCGTCGTCGGTAAACTGCCCCAGGTCCTGGTCAACCTTTTTCAGCGACTCCTTGGCCTCTTCCGGCGGCAATTGCAGGGCATAGGCGATACTCGCCTGTCGCAAGGCAAACGAATCTCCGGCCTGATCCTTGCACTTGTCGAGCACCTTGATCGCGGCGGCGGCGCCCCCCTTCAAAAACTCCAAGCGAGCCAGGCCCAACCATCCCCGCGGGTCTTTGGGATCCTTGGTCGTGGCCATCTCCAACAACTTGCGCGCCCCCTCTCCATCCCCCTTCTGTTCGCGGACGTTCGATTCGACCAGCATTAATTCCGGCGAATCAGGAAACGCCTTGGCCGTGGCGGCTACGATCTCGTCAATGTCGCTCCAGTTTCTATCCGCTTCAGGCAATCGCGAGTTACGCTGCAAGAGAAGCTGCAACAGCGCGGTGCGGGCCGGGGCAGACTGAACGAACTCCTCGGTCCCTTGGTGGCGCCTAACGGCCTGCAACTCTCCCAAGGCACGCTCGGATTGTCCGACCCTCATCAGCGCCTGGGCCAGCGCGGCGTGTGCTGCTACGGTGGCACCTTCAGCCACCGCTCGTTCGTAGACTTCGACTTCGCGGTCATGTTCGCCGAGCGCCTCGTAGCATTTCCCCAGCATCAGGTCGATGCGTACAGCGTAGCCCGACGGCATCACGGACCGCGCCTCGATCAGCTTCTTGCTGGCGTCGCCCCATTTCATCTCGTGAAAATCGAGACAGGCGCGCATGAAGTTCTTTAACGCGGTAGGAGTTTCCGGATCGCTCTCCAGAGTGCTGAGGATCTTTCGCGCCCCTGCCAGATCGCGTTGCTGCAGCTTGAGGTCGAAGTCCAACTGTTGCAGTCCAGCCGTCTTCGGACCATTCTGCAGACGTACGGCGATGTCGTCGAACCGCTTTTCGGAGACGTCCAGACTGACGAGATTTTGCACGAAGCGTGCGTCGTCCGGATGCAGCTTCGTGCCCTCCTCGAGGTGCCGTCTCGCCTCTTCCGGTTTTTGATCTTCCAGGGCGAGGTTCGCGGCAATAATCAATGTTTCGGCACCCTCGGGATCCAGGGCGAGCGCCTTATTGATATCTTCACGGCGCTGTTCGAGCCATTTCGCCTTCGTTGGATCTTTGGCGAGATCAACGCCGGGTTCCTTCGGATAATAGCGCGAAATGTACTGAATGCGATTCCTGCGGGCCTTGGCATCTTCCGGGTTGGCCTCGATCATCTTGTTGATGATCTCGTCGGCCTGCTCGGATGAGTTCATACGGTCGCGCAGCAACATCGCCAACAGTTGATAAGCGTCGACCGCGGTCGGATCCGTGGCGATCGCCCCTCGCAAGGTTTCTTCGGCGTCGCGATTCTGGTCTAGCGCAAACTGGCACTGGCCGAGCTTGGTGAGCAGTTCGACATCGTCCGGTTTTTCTTTCAACAACGTCTTGATGTGATCAATCGAGTCGCCCCAACGCCCCACCAGGATCGTGTAGTCGACCAAGCGGCGGCGAATGTCGTTGCGCTCGAGATGTCTCCGCAATTGCGCTTCCAGTGTGCTGTAAGCGCGCATTTTCTTGTGCCGATCGGCATCCTTTCGCTCCGCGATATCAGCCATCAATAATGCCATGTGCGCCGCGCTCTCGGCGTCGTCGGGCACGTACTCGCAGTATTGGGCGTAGAACGAGGCTGCTTTTTCGAGATCGTCCTCGGCTTGCGCGTCCTCCGCTTGCACGAGCAGGGTCCTTGCCGTGCGCTTCATCTGCCACTCATGAACGACGGCAACCAGGACGATGGTCACGAGACTGGTCGTTGCCAGAATGACGACCAGCTTTACGTTGAGCCTCCGCATGTTTAACTCCGCGTTGAACCGTTCAATGAAATCTGATGTTACTGGCGCCCGACGAACTGCTCACTCACGACAGCATGCCCGCTTTCGACGAAGGGAGCACGCCGTCTAGTTCGCCATGGCCCTCACTCGAGACAAAGTCGTTCTGATCCGCCTTGCGGGAGGACCTGCTTCGCCGGCGCCTGGGGCGAACCCGCGAGAACGAGCTTTCTAGATAGGAAGATACGCCTGCGTAACTTGGCTTTTATTCGCCACACGGAACACCGCGTAATAGCTGCGCGGTTCGGCCCGATTCGGACGCCTGGATACAGGCGACTTGGGGCGGGCATGAAACTCATCCTATCCTCGCTGACAGCACTGTCAACGACCTCGCACGATGCTCACAAACGTCGTCCACCCAAGGAGTACCGCCGCGAGACAAGCAAGCCTGCTGCGCCGCATCTTGTCGTACAGATATTGACGACTGTGATGCCGTGTGCCGTTCACTTTGCCTTACGACGCGGAGAGCGTTCGCGTTTGCAAAAAGCGGGGAAAGAGTTCAGGAAAGTTCTGGGAATGCCGATGGTAGGGGCTGTATGGAAGCCGGGTTCTCGCGGGGGGGTGAGGGCGGCGTCCAAGCGGGCCGCGACGGCGCGCTTTTGTGAGCGCGTGATGAGCGACCGGTTCTGGGCGTTTGACCCCTGGCACCAGGAAAGCCTTTCCGCATGCCCCTGCGTGGCGTCATTGCTCGATCGATCTGCGTCTCGCTGGCGGTGCTGGTATT
>DASRSQ010000900.1:0-2019 GCA_035656475.1 Gemmataceae bacterium
GTTTGACGTTCGTCATCGCTGAGAATCAACGGAGCCTTGGGTCGTCCGATCGCCATGGTGTTACCTCCTTTTGGAGGAGTCTACCAAAGGTGATCGAGGGGCGCAAGACTTCCTAAACGAGTTTTTGATTCAGGACACTAGCGGCTAAAGATCATTTCGGGTGAGTTCAACATTGCCCAGAGCACGTCTTCCATGCGCTGCCGCCATTGCGGCGTCAAGCGAGCAGTCGGCGGATCGCCGCGGCGGGCGGCGGCCTCCAGCTCAATCTTGATCTGATTCGCCTCCTCGGTCAAGTGATTTGACCACGAAACATACTTCGGCGGCGTCCGTTTCGGCGCCGCGGCAGGCCCGGGCGTCGTCTTGCGCTCCGTGAATCCGGGCCGCAGGTGCTCGACGAACGACGCTTTCTCGTCCACCGTTGGCCGGCGCGTCAACACCCGCAGGAACAGGCGATCCACGAGTTTTTCTGGCGACTCGCTTTCGAGAGCGAGCCGGGTGACGCCGTGATCCTCGGACAATCGCGTCAACCACGTGCCAACGGCGCCGTTCGCCAGGATCGCCGGCTGCAAGACATTGGGGGACAGATCGCGGTCGGTGAGCGCCGATGGCCGGGTCGGTCGCCAGCCGAATGCTTCGAGAAGATCGTTCATCGCCTGCACCCGCGGCAGCGACAGGCTGGGACGATCGCGCTCGTTCGACGTGGAGGCGAACATCCACGACCGGCGCGGCTTGCCGAGACTGAGGGAGTTCTTGACATCACGGCCTCCGTCGATGTCGAGACTCACTTCCTCCGTTTTCATCGGCAAACCAGCGGCGGCAAATAACGAATCCACGATCTGTTCCGCAGACAAGCGGCGCGGCGCATGCGCAATGTAATACGGATCGGGCTCTTTCAATGCAGAATCGACGGCGCGCTGATAGGCGTGCGAGTTGAGAATCAACCGCGTCAGGTGCTTGACGTCGTAACCGCCCCGCACTAGCTCGCGCCCCAGAAAGCGCAACAATTCGGGGTGCGTCGCGTCGCCTTTCTCCCAGTCGTCCACGGGCTCTACGAGGCCGCGCCCCATCAGACGCTTCCAGACACGGTTGGCGATGACCTGGGCAAAGCGTTCGTTGGACGGAGACGTGATGTGATACGCGAGCTGATCGCGAGCCTCCCGGTTCTTGAGATAGTGGTCGCTGACCTTTTTTTCAAACGGCCAGGATGGCGCGATCTTGGTACCCGGCGCCAGCGTGACCGTTATGAGCGGTTTACGTCCTGCTCTTTCGTGAAGCTTGTCCTTCGGCACACTGCTCGTCACGGGCACCGCAAGCGGCGCCTCGTTGAGCATGGCGGCAAGCGAGAACAGATCCTTCTGTGTCGATTTGTGGCCCGGCGCGTCATGGCAGCGGGCGCACTTCATCTGCACGCCGAGAAAGGCCGAGCTCAAAATCGCTGCCTTTTCCGCAAAAGTTGCGTCGTTTTGCGTTGCCAGCGCGAAGCCTGCGGGGGCGCCATGGTAGGAGCTGCCACGCATACGAACCAGCTCCGTGACAAACAGATCGATCGGCTTGTTATCGAGGAGCGCCTCGTAAATCCACCAGCGGAATGGGCCGGTGTTGTTCAGCGTCGGATTGAGAATGTTCGGATTCTCGGCCAGCACATCTTGCCAGTAGCTGACCCAATGGTCAGCCCAGCGCGGATCGGCCAGCAGTCGATCAATGACACGCGCACGCTTGTCCAGCCGGCGATCCGCGAGGAACGTGTCGATTTCGTCCAGCGTGGGAATGACACCGACCGTGTCCAGTGTGACGCGGCGCAGGAACGTGAGATCGTCGGCGAGACCTGGAATTGGGCGTTTCTTGATGCCCAGCGATCCGTAGCGGGCGCCTTCCTTGATCCACTCCTTGAGACGGGCCACTTCATCGGGCGACACGCCGAGCCCCTGCGGCGGCATCCTGTCATCATCGGACTGACTTGCGATGCGCACCAGCAGTTCGCTTTTCTCGAGATCACCCGGCACAATCGCCGGTTTCTTG
>DASRSQ010000901.1:0-19019 GCA_035656475.1 Gemmataceae bacterium
CTTGCCGAAGCACCTTCTTGTTGAACTTGCCGACGCTCGTCTTCGGCAACTCCTCGATGACGGCCCAGCGCTCGGGCAGCCACCAGCGCACGACATGCTCGGCAAGGAACGCGCGCAGGTCGTGCAGCGTCGCCTTTGCCCCCTCCTTGAGGACGACGCACGCCAGCGGCCGTTCATCCCATCGGTCGTCAGGCACGGCAATGACGGCGGCTTCGATCACGTCGGGATGGCCCATGAGCTGATTTTCGAGTTCGACCGACGAGATCCATTCGCCGCCGGACTTGATGACGTCCTTGGTCCGGTCGGTAATCTGCAGGAAGCCGTGCCGATCGACCGTGCCGACGTCGCCCGTGCGCAGCCAGCCGTTGTCGAAACGCTCCGGTCCCTCATTCTTGAAGTAGCTGCCGGTGACCCACGGCCCGCGTACCTGGATCTCGCCGATCGCCTGGCCGTCCCACGGCAAATCCTCTCCCGCATCGACGATACGCAGATCGACTCCAGGAAGGATGTGCCCCGACTTCGCGCGCCAGTCGATGTCTTCCTCGATTGCACAGGCGAACGGTGGATGCGACAAAACGGCGAGCGGACCGGTCTCGGTCATGCCCCAGATCTGCACGATGCGCACGCCATGCCGTTTCTGCCAGCGCTCGATCAAACTGCGCGGCACCGCCGAGCCCCCCGAGATGATGAGCCGGAACGACGACAGGTCGACGCCATGTTTTTCGGCATAGCGTTCGAGATCGTTCCACACCGTCGGCACCCCGCCAGAGAACGTCGGCTTTTCGAGGGCGATCAATCGGCTCAGCGGCTCTGACTGCATGTGGCGGCCCGGAAAGATCAGGTCGGCGCCGACCCACCAGCCTGCGTGCGGAATGCCCCAGGCGTTGGCGTGAAACATCGATGGCGCGACGAGTGCCCGGTCGTACCACGTCAGTCCAAAGCCCGACGCCGACGCCACGGCCATCGAATGCAGATAGATCGAGCGATGGCTGTAGACGACGCCCTTCGGATTGCCTGTGGTGCCGCTGGTGTAACACATCGCTACCGCCGAGCGTTCGTCAATGTCAGGAAAAGCGAAGCCGGCGGTTTCCGCGTCAAGAAGATTTTCGTAGCCGTGCGCCGGCGCCGGAAACTCGGCGGGATCGCCGATGACGATGAAGTCCCGGACCGTCGTCAGCTTCGGCACAATCGGCGCCAGTATCGGCACGAGCGACGCATCGACAATGATGACGCTATCCTCGGCGTGATTGACGATATAAGCGATCTGCTCGGGAAAGAGGCGCAGATTGAGCGTGTGCAGCACGGCCCCCATGCACGGGACGGCGAAGTACGCTTCGAGATGCTCCTGGGTGTTCCAGCAAAACGTGCCGACGCGTTCCCCCGGCTTGACGCCAAGCCGGTGCAGCGCCGCGGCGAGCTTGCGTACGCGCACGGCCACGTCCGCGAAGCGAGTGCGGCGGGTTGCGACGCCATCGAAGGTGGCGACAATCTTGTCGGCAAAGACGCGTTCGCCATGCTCGAAGAGGGAAGTGACGGTGAGGGAGTAGTCCTGCATTGTGCTATGCATGGAGAGTCCTTTCCATAGCAGAGAACCATAACCCGACCGCTCAATGACCCGCAATTCGCGGGCGGCCTTCTTCCATCAGCATACGACAACCTTACGGCGGCATTCAATGACGATCGGAGAGAATTCGCTGGCAAGGACCCGCTCTTGGTCGAGGCGGCTTCGAGAAGCCAGCGATCGCCCGGTCAAATTCAGCGACTGTGCCAAAAAGTGTCGCCCCGCTTTCCATCGGGGTTTATGCAGGAAGCCGTGGTCCAAAATGCAGCCGCGTGGGCATGATTGGCATGGCTAACCGCCTGACAAGCCGGCCGCTAAGAAGAATCACCTTCCTTGACGCTTCCCTTCTTTTTCCGATAGTATCCTTAACTTTTTTTGCGCCGACAAAATCGTTTGGCCCCGGCTCCCAGAGGGGGACCGGCGCGGTGCCACGTCCGCCCGCCTCTGCGAGGCGGGGCTAAACGCAACCCAGGGATACCATCAGGAATGCCGAAACGTACTGACCTCAAGAAAATCCTCCTCATCGGCTCGGGTCCCATCATCATTGGCCAGGCGTGCGAATTCGATTATTCGGGCACGCAGGCCTGCAAGGCGCTCCGCGAAGAAGGCTACACCGTCGTTCTCGTCAATTCCAATCCCGCGACGATCATGACCGATCCGGAGACGGCCGACCGCACGTATGTCGAGCCGATCACGTGGGAGGTCGTCGCCAAGATCATCGAGAAGGAACGTCCCGACGCGCTCCTGCCGACGCTGGGTGGCCAGACCGGCCTCAACACGGCGATGGACCTGCACAAGCATGGCATCCTCAAGAAGTTCAATGTCGAGATGATCGGCGCCAAGGCCGACGTCATCGACAAGGCGGAGGATCGGCAGAAATTCAAAGACGCGATGATCAAGCTTGGACTCGAAGTTCCCAAGAGCTTCGTCGTCCACACTCTGATTGAAGGGCTTGAAATCCGCGATCAGATCGGCCTGCCCTGCGTTATCCGCCCCAGCTTCACGCTCGGCGGCACGGGAGGCGGCATCGCCTACAACCGCGAGGAATTCACCGACCTCGTCAGCCGCGGCCTCGATCTTTCGCCGACACGCGAGGTCCTCATCGAGGAATCGGTGATCGGCTGGAAGGAATACGAACTCGAGGTGATGCGCGACTTCGCCGATAATGTCGTCATCATCTGCTCGATCGAAAATCTCGACCCGATGGGTGTGCATACCGGCGATTCGATTACGGTCGCTCCGGCGCAGACGCTGACCGACAAGGAATACCAGCGGATGCGCGATGCCGCCCTCAAGATCATTCGCGAGATCGGCGTCGAGACCGGTGGCAGCAACATCCAGTTCGCGACCGATCCCGACACCGGCCGCATGATCGTCATCGAGATGAACCCGCGCGTCAGCCGTTCCAGTGCGCTGGCCTCCAAGGCGACCGGTTTCCCGATCGCCAAGATTGCGGCCAAGCTCGCTGTCGGCTATCGGCTCAACGAGCTTCTCAACGACATCACGCGCGAGTCGCCGGCTTGCTTCGAGCCGACGATCGATTATGTGGTGACGAAGATCCCGCGCTGGGCGTTCGAGAAATTCCCCGATGCGGATCCGACACTCACCACGCAGATGAAGTCGGTCGGCGAGACGATGGCGATTGGCCGCTCGTTCAAGGAGTCGCTGCAGAAGGCGCTGCGCGGCCTGGAGACCGGGCGTTTCGGCCTGGGCTGCGATGCCAAGGATCGCTGGGGGACGCCGAACCAGCCGGAAACGTCCGAGGTGCTGAAGTCGCTGGCCATCCCAAATGTCGATCGCATCTGGTACGTGCGTTACGCCTTCAAGATGGGCATGACGACCGAGGAAATCCACGCGCGGACCAACATCGATCCGTGGTTCCTCAACAACATGCGCGACATCATCGACGTCGAGGAAAAGCTGCGGACCTGCGGCTGCCTGGAAAACGCCAGCGACGAACTGCTTTGGGAAGCCAAGCAGCACGGTTTCTCCGACCGCCAGCTCGCGTTCCTGTGGGACACGGACGATTCGTCCGTTCGCGAGCATCGCAAGTCGCACGGCGTCGAGCCGGTGTTCAAGTGCGTCGACACCTGCGCCGCCGAGTTCGAGGCGTTCACGCCGTACTATTACTCGACATATGAGAAGCCGATCGCCGTTTGCACTTCTGCGGGGGTTACTACCGCCCAACCGGCGGAGGATGAGACGCGGCCGCCGCGCGATAACAAAGAACGCATCATGATCCTCGGCGGCGGTCCCAACCGCATCGGCCAGGGCATCGAGTTCGACTACTGCTGCTGTCACGCCGCGTTCGCCTTGAAAGCCGCCGGGTTCGAGACGATCATGGTCAACTCGAATCCCGAGACGGTGTCGACTGATTATGACACCAGCGACATGCTCTTCTTCGAGCCGTTGACGACGGAAGACGTGCTCAACATCTGCGACCGGATCAAGCCGAAGGGTTTGATTGTGCAGTTCGGCGGACAAACGCCGCTCAACCTGGCGAAGGCGCTGGAAGCCGCCGGCGCTCCGATCATCGGCACCAGCGTCGATTCGATTGACATCGCGGAAGATCGCAAGCGCTTCGGCGAGCTGGTCGATCGCCTGCAACTCAAGCAGCCGCCGGCGCGGACTGCGCGCGACCTGCAAGGCGCGATTTTCGCCGCGCGCGAGATGGGCTACCCCGTCCTCGTTCGACCCAGCTACGTGCTCGGCGGCCGGGCGATGGAAATCGTCTACGACGAAGAGCGCATGAAGCAGTTCGTCAACCAGGCGCTCGACGTCTCGCAAGGCAAGCCGATATTGATTGATCACTTCCTCGAATCGGCCGTTGAGGTCGATGTCGATTGCCTGTGCGACGGCACACGCGCGATCATCGGCGGCGTCATGCAGCACATCGAGGAAGCGGGCGTCCACTCCGGCGACTCCGCGTGCGTCATTCCGCCGTACAGCTTGCCCAGGGAGGTCGTCGAGGAGATCAAACGGCAAACCCGCGCGATGGCTCTCGAGCTCAAGGTCAAGGGCTTGATGAACGTGCAGTTCGCGATCACCGGGGTCAAGGGGGCAGCGCCGGGTGAACAGCCGGTGATTTACGTCCTCGAGGTGAATCCGCGCGCCAGCCGTACCGTGCCGTTCGTGGCCAAGGCGACCAATGTGCCGCTCGCCAAGCTGGCGTCGCTGATCATGGCGGGCAAGACGCTCGACGAGCTTGGCATCCACCGCGAGGTTGTGCCGACGCATTTCTCGGTGAAGGAGAGCGTCTTTCCGTTCAACAAGTTCCCCGGCGTCGACATCATCCTTGGCCCCGAGATGCGCTCGACGGGCGAAGTCATGGGCATCGCCGACAGCTTCCCGATGGCGTTCGCCAAGAGCCAGATCGCGGCCAACAGCGCCTTGCCCAAGCAGGGAACCGTGTTCATCAGCGTCAACGATCGCGACAAGAGCGACGTGGTCCCGGTGGCTCGGGCCCTGGCGCAGATGGGCTATCGCCTGCTGTCGACGCGTGGCACCGCCAAGATGTTGCGGGGAGCGGGGGTCGAGGTGCAAGAGATTTCGAAGCTACAAGAAGGCCGGCCGAACCTGATCGACTACATGAAAAACGGCGAGGTGGCCCTGGTCATCAACACGCCTTCGGGCAAGGGTGCGCGTACCGACGAGGGGAAGATCCGGGCTGCAGCGGTGATGAACCGGGTGACGAGCATCACAACGCTCGCCGCCGCCGAGGCCGCCGTCGATGCGTGCAACGCGCTGAAGCAAGGCGAACTGAGCGTGAAGCCGCTGCAAGACTGGTTCGCCTCGTGACCCCGGGACCGGCATCTGTTCCGAACCGCGCACGTTAGTAAGTGGTCCGTATCCATGGGATGCGCGTGTCGCGTGGGATTCTGCCCGCTTCCTCACGGGCGCGGCTCGGAACAGATTTCGTTTTCCCGCGTTCGATGACGGCCGCGCTTGTTAGAATACCCACGTCGTTTCCGTTTTGTCACAAAGCCCTGTCATGCCCGATTCTCAACCTACCATTGCCGAGGCCACGTCGACCGAGCAGGTATCGCGCTCGGCCATCGGCCGCGTGTCGGGCGCCATCTCGCGCTGGTTCGGCAGCGCGTCGGCGGTGCAGACGACCGGGCGCTTTCTGCGCCGCCAACTCTGGGCCTGGCCGATCATCGCGGCCCTCGCCCTTGGCGGCCTCGGCTGGTGGGTCAATGACTCGGTCGAGGATGCCATGCGCCGGCAGCGTGCGACCGACCTGAACACCATGGTCGATGTCACCGTCACCGGCCTGCGCACGTGGATGGATGAACAGAAGATCAACGCCGAGTTGCTCGCGTCAGACGAAATGTTGCAGGCGCTGGTCGAGGCGCTCGCGCCGCTTTCCGACGGCACGCCGCAAGGCGAGCGCCGGCTGTTGCTTGCCGGCGAACAAGAGAAGATGCGTGCCCGCCTGACGCCGAAGCTCAAGATCATGACCGGGTACATCGGCTACATGGTGGTCGCGCCGAACGCCGTGGTACTGGCCAGCGATCAGGACGGGCCGGTGGGAAAGTCGCTGACGGAATATCGCAAGGAGGTCTTTGGCCAGGCGTTGGCGGGCAACTCGGTGGTTTCGTTGCCATACGAAAGTAAATTTCCGTTCACGGACGAGAAAGGCGTGGTCCGCGTTAACGTGCCGACGATGTTCGCCATCGCTCCGCTGCGAGACGGGCGCGGAAAGATCATCGCTGCCCTGGGGCTGCGCATTCGGCCGGAGGCCGAGTTCACGAAGATGTTGCAAGTGGTGCGCTTCGGCGAATCGGGCGAGACCTATGCGTTCGACAAGAACGGCCTGCTGCTGTCACAGAGCCGTTTCGACGACGAAATGAAGCAGATCGGCCTGCTGGTCGATCGGCCTGACGCTCATTCGATTCTGACGGTGGAGGTGCGCGATCCGCAGGTTAACATGCACAAGAAGGAACGGCCAACCGTGCGCCGTAATGAGCAGCCGCTCACGCGTCTGGCCGCGGAAGCGGTGCAGGGAATCGACGGCTGCGACGCCGACGGCTATCGGGATTATCGCGGCGTTCCATCTGTTGGCGCGTGGCGCTGGTTGCCGGATTACAACATGGGTGTGGCCGTGGAAGTGGACGCGGCCGAGGCGTTTCAGCCGGTCTACATTCTTCGCCGCGCCTTTTGGACGCTGATCGCGCTTCTGGGCATCGCCGCCGTCGGCATCTTCGTCGCCATGCTGTTCATTGCCCGCCAGCAACGGGCGCTGCAGCAGGCCGCTCTCGCCGCCAAGCAGCTTGGCCAGTACGCGCTGGAGAAAAAGCTCGGCGCCGGCGGCATGGGGACGGTATACAAGGCGCGCCACGCCATGCTGCGCCGGCCGACCGCCGTCAAGCTGCTCGACGTCGAGAAGATGTCTCCCGCCGCCGTCGCCCGCTTCGAGCGCGAGGTGCAGCTCACGAGCGCGCTGACGCATCCCAATACGGTAGCCGTCTTCGATTACGGCCGCACGCCCGAGGGAATCTTCTACTACGCCATGGAGTACCTGGATGGTCTGAACCTCGACGATCTCATTCGAAAGTTCGGCCCATTGCCGGAGGCCCGCGTCGTCTATCTTCTCAAGCAAGTCTGCGGCGCGTTGGCCGAGGCGCACGCGGCGGGCATGGTGCATCGCGACATCAAGCCGGCGAATATCTTTCTCACGCAGCGCGGCGGCCTGCACGACTTCGTCAAGGTGCTCGATTTCGGCCTCGTCAAATCCGTCGGCAGCCCCGAGCAGATGAACCTCACCAATCCAAACGCCATGCTCGGCACGCCGCTCTACATGTCTCCCGAGGCGATTCACCATCCCGATTCCGTCGACGCCCGCACCGACGTGTACGCGGTCGGCGCGGTCGCCTATTACCTGCTGACGGGCACACCGGTGTTCAACGGCTCATCGGTGATGGAAGTGTGCATGAAGCATGCGAAGGACGCGCCCGAACCGTTGTCGGCGCGTGGCGGCAGGCCGATCACTGCGTCGCTGGAGACGCTGATCCTGCGCTGCCTGGCGAAGTCGCCGGCGGATCGTCCCGCCAACGGCATGGAGCTGCGACAGGCGTTCGAGGCGTGTGTGATCACGGAGACATGGACTGAAATTGACGCGTATGCCTGGTGGGCCGGCCATCCCGATCCTGCCGCAACCGGAATTCTCGCCGCCACGGCAAGTCAGTAGGCGTTACGCCTGCACATTGACGCATTCGATCTTGCGATCGACACGTTTGAGCAAACCGGCGAGAACGCGGCCGGGGCCGATTTCGTAAAACTTGGTGACGCCGGCGGCGACCAGGCCGCGCATTGTCGCTTCCCATTGCACCGGCTGCAATACCTGCCGCACCAGCAATTCGCGAATCTCCACCGGGTCGATGTGCGGCTTCGCATCGACATTCGACCACACCGGCAACCGGGCTGGTTGCAACGATGCTTGCGAAAGTGCGGCGGCCAGCTTCTGGTCCGCCGGTTTCATGATGTCGGTGTGGAACGCTCCCGCGACGGCGAGACGCACCGTCTTCGCGCCAGCTTCGGCAGCGAGCTTCTCGATCTCATCGCATGCGGCCTTGGCGCCGGAGACGACCGTGTTGCCCGGGCAGAGCAGGTTCGCGATCTTGATCGTGCCCGCCCCGCTCGCCTTCGCGCACAGCTCTTCAATCTTGTCGATCGGCAAAAGCAGAATGCTGACCATGCCGCTCGGCGTCGCATCGGATGCGGCCTGCATCGCTTCGCCACGCTGTTTGACGAGCTTCAGTCCATCCGCGAACGATAACACACCGGCAAATGCGAGCGCCGTATATTCGCCGAGACTCAGTCCCGCGGCCGCGACGCATTCAGCCTCCACCTCCGGCGTCTGGGCCCGCAGGCTCTCGAGCGCGGCCAGGCTGGCGACATAGATCGCCGGCTGGCTCACCGCGGTGCTGTCAAGCTTTTCCTTCGGCCCGTTGACGCAGAGATCGAGCAGATCATAGCCGAGAATGCCGGCGGCCTCATCGAAAAGTTTGCGAGCAGCGGGAAGAGTGCTGCAGAGTCCCTGGGCCATGCCGACGGTTTGCGCGCCCTGGCCGGGGAACAGGAATGCGATCTTGGCCATGAAAGTCCCTCGTATACGCCTCGTTCCCACGCCGAGCGTGGGAACGAGGTGGGATTGGCTAGCTGCCTTGACTTCCGCCGAGTTCCTTGACGATCAACTCGTTCAGTTTGGCGCGCTCGTGCTTGGCGGCGACGTTGAGGGCGTTGGCGATGGCGCGCTCCTTGGAGCTGCCGTGGCAGATGATGCAGATGCCGTCAACGCCCAAGAGCGGCGCACCGCCGAGCTCGTGGTAGTCGTAGCGTTTGATAATGTTGCCGAGCGCCTGCTGCGCGAGCGGAACTTCGGTCTTGAGGGAGCCGGTGACTTCCTTGTAGACCACCTTCATGATGAAGTCGAAGACGCCCTCGCAGACCTTGAGGACGACGTTGCCCACGAAGCCGTCGGCGACGATGACTTCGCAGACGCCCTTGTGGATGTCGCGGCCTTCGATGTTGCCGATGAACTGGTCCTTGAGCGGGCTGGCGCGGAACAGCTCCTGCGTCTCCTTCGCAAGGGTGCTGCCCTTATCCTCTTCGGAGCCGACATTGAGCAGGCCGATCTTCGGCTTGTCGCGTTGGAGGATTTGCTGGGCGTAGAGGGCGCCCATGACGCCGTACTGGTAGAGATGCTCGGGTTTCGGATGGACGTTGGCGCCGACGTCGAGAAGGACCGACAGACCCTGCGCGGTGGGCATCAGGGCTGCGATCCCGGGACGCTTGACGCCCGGCAAAAACAGACGGAGCAAGAAACCGCCGGCAACCATCGCGCCGGTGTTGCCCGCGCTGACAATCGCTTCGACCTTGTGCTGTTGCAGGAGCTGCCAGCAACGGCTGATCGAGTTGTCCGGCTTCTTGCGAAACGCCGAGGTCGGCGATTCGTCCATGGCGATGACTTGCGAGGCGTGCAAGATCTCCACGCGATCGCGCACCGCTTGCGCGGAAGCGAGCAGCGGTTCGATCTGAGCCTGGTCGCCGACGAGCACGACGTGCATGTCGGCGTTTTGTTGCAAGGCCTGGATCGCGCCGCCCACGATGGGCCCCGGCGCGTAGTCTCCCCCCATGGCGTCGAGTGCGATTCGCATGGATTACGTCTCCTCGACTTCCTCGACGACGACCGCCTCGCGGCCCTGGGTATTGTGCCAGCCGCAATGCCAGCAGACCGTGTGCGGCTTGTTGGCCTCGCCGCAACGGACGCAATAGGTATTCTGGCGCGGTTCGAGATGCTGATGACTCCGCCGCTTCCCCTGGCGTGCCTTGGAGGTACGCCTTTTCGGTACAGCCATGATCGTGACCTTTTCTGGATTGCAAAAACAAAGCCCCAGGAGTGCAATCCTGAGGTACCCATCAATCTATTTAGGCAATGATGATTTGACAATGCCGGCTCAAATTCCTCCGTAAGCCCACCGTTGACATGCTCCGAACCGTTGTAATACACTGGGCTTGCACGGTTCCGCACGATACAATGCTGAATCACCATGGTGACCATGATACGGCGCTGCCTGGTGGTGGCGGCAATGATGTTCTGGCAGGGAGGCTTCACGTTCTACGCCTCGGTGGTGGTCCCCATCGGAAGCAAGGTTCTCGGTTCCCACGCGGCACAGGGGATGGTGACCCGCCATGTCGTCGTTTACCTCCACATCGCCGGCGCGGCTGCGCTGGCCCTGTTGGTGTGGGACCTCGTCAGCGCAAACGACATCGCCCGCTGGCGACGCTTGGCGCGCTGGGGCCTGTGGGCATCGATCGGCTTCGCACTGATCGCTCAATTCTGGTTGCACTGGTATATGGACGCTCTACTGGCGACCGGCACGTCGCCGGACCCTGAACGATTCTACTCCCTGCACCGCTGGTACCTGATGATCAGCAGCGGCCAATGGGCAGCCAGCTTGATCCTGGTCACGCTGAACTTGCTAACCTGGCGCGGCGAGGACCGAAGGGGGCAATAGGCACGGTGCGCGTTTTTCACCCGCGCGTCGGGCTAGTGCATTGTCAAATCTAAGCCTTGACGGGGCACTTGTAGCCCCAATTGACCTCCTCTCGCGAAATTACAAATCCTTGTAATAACCAGGCGACTTCCGGCTCTATCCTGGCACACGCATCGCGAGACAGCGTGAACGCGGACGCGCGGAAGTCGATGGAGGACCTGTTCGTGCGCTACGCCGAGGGCGTGAGCCGACATGTCCGCCTGCGCGTCGGCGATGCGGAGCTGGCCGAAGAGATCACGGCGCGCATCTTTCTCACCGCGACCCGCCACGTGCATCAGCAGCACGGCTCGGCGCTGGCCTGGCGACCGAGGAGCGGAACGCGCTGCTGGCCCGTGTCAACGCCATGCCGATGCTGCGCGATCGTCGCCAGCTGGACGGTCTCCTGACGCGCCTGGACGAGAGGCAGGCCTGGTCGCGCCTGGTGGAACCGCTCCTGGCCAGCGAGCTCGATTGGCTTGCCAGCGCGCCCGAATTCCCCGAGCTGAACGGGCAGGCTGTCGCCGAGTTGCAGATCAAGGCAAATCGCAAGAGCACTCTTGATCGGACTATCCGGTACGAGGGGGACGTGCGCGTCCGTCTCGCGGGCATCGAGGCTAGCTGCAAGGAGATGTCGCTGCTGCAGGCCGACAATCCTGCTGCGGTCATCGTCACCGGCGCCGACGCCGTGCACCTCACCGGGCTCGTCGATTATCCCGCCGGCATCGACGCGGATCGGTTCGCCTATCACGCCGACACCGGCGTCATCACGCTTGGCGGCAACATTCGCCTGCACGCGCCGGACAAAACGCACAAGCTGCGTGCCTGCATCCTCACGCAGACCGGGCAGGTGCGCGACGCGCGCAGCTTGCTCGACGACTTCCGCACGGCGATCACCATCGACGCCAAGCTTGCGCTGTTGCCGAAGATCACGCAAGTGTATGGCGATGCGGAGCTGCCCGACGAGGTGCGCTATTTACTCGCGTTGCACTTGCTGCGTCCGCACATGGGCTGGCATGCGCCGTATCTGCCGCCGTTGCCGGACCATGGCCGCGAACGCTTCGACGACGTTGCCAAATTGCAGGCATCGTTTGGCCCGCGCGCCTGGCAACAGGCTCTCGGCGGCGAAACATGGATGCTAGGGGATATTCCCGCATCCGCCGAGCAGGCGTTTGCCAAGTCGCTGCAGCGCTGGTATCAGCAATTCAACTCCGACCCGCGCAACCAACATCGGCAGCCGCCCGATATCCCGGTGCCCACGAAAAGCCTGTATTTCTGGCGGCTGCGCGATCCCGGGCACGCCGACATCGCTCGTGCCTTGCGCTTGCTGGATGGCATTCGTGCGGACGACATCGCGGCCAAGGCGCGACGCTGGGTTGCGGAGATCGGCCGCAATAATACGGTGGTCACGTTCGACAGCGCCGGCGCCGCCTATCGCGGCCGGGCTCATTCGCTGCTGATGGACGTGCGTAACGCGGAGACGGTGGCGTTCAAGCTGTACCGCGTGCGCGATCCGCGCGAGCTGCTCTATGCGACGAAAAAGATCGGCGCCGACTTCGTCTATCGCGCTCACTATCTCACGCACCCTACGCCCTGGAACCGTCTGGCTGGTTGCCCAGAGGGTTAAAAGACGCGATCTGGGGGACCTTGCGCATCAGCGAAGTCCCGGAAAGCAAGGTCCATTGCAGCCATTCTCAGCAGAGTCTTTGGAGGAAGTCTCGCCGAGGGGCTCCCCCGCCCAAAAGGTACACGTGGCCGCAGACCGCATAAAATCCACATTTTTCGTCAATCGAGTGGACCTCGGCCGATGGTACACGTGCCGCCTGGACCAGCCAACAGGTCCGGCTACTGAACAGTGAGCGTGAATTTGGAACCTGCATTGATTCCATCTGGACGATTTGAGTAAGCTACGCCGATTCGTCCCTGGAAGGATTCCACCATGTCGCAAACGCTCATGGAAGAAGCGGCGCCGGACGTCGAATCGTATTCGGCGCCGGCACAGCCCGGCATCGACAGCGACTTGCTCCTGCGCTGGCTGCCCGTCGTCGTGCTGGCGGCAGCAGTCGCCTGCGGCGTTGGCGTCTATGCCTGGTTCCTCGAGCATTCGCGCGAACTGTGGTGGTCGATGGGGCATGATCGCCATAGCCATTACATGTTCGGCCTCAATCTCGCGCTCGATCTGCGCACCTTCGATTTCGTCCGCCTGTTCCACGATTTCGATCGCATGCGCGTGTGGGGGCCATTGCACCCGGTCCTGGTCGCGCTGATCGAATTCGTCGCGGGGCCGAACCATCGCCTCGCCGTGCTGCCAAGCCTGTGCGGGTGGATCCTGGCGATCTGGTGCGCGTTCCTGATCCCGCGCCGACTCATGACGACCGGCGGCAACGCCGCGGGACTCATTGCCGCCTGCTGCGTCGCCGCTTCGCCGGCCCATCGGGCGTATGCCACCGATGTCATGCTCGAAAGCCTCGGCGCCGGGCTATCGCTGGCGGCCATCTATCTGTATCTCGTCGTCTTGCAGGAACAATCGAAACGCTACGCGGTCCTCTTCGGCCTGACGATGACCGCCCTCTTCCTGCACAAATACAACTACTGGCTGCTTGTCGTCTTCGGCCTGACGCTCGGCGAGTTTGCCCGGCAGCCGCGCGCGTGGTGGGACTACGCCATGTCGCTGTGCCGGCGCGATCGCTTGCCGGCATGGATTGTCGGCGAACTCAAGCAGCCGCTCAATTATCTCTGCCTGCTGTTCGCAGGTGCAGCGATCGCGGTCGTCGTCACCGGGGGATGGACATTGTCGCTCGGTAAATTCACGATGTCGGCACAGGAGCCGTACAACTTCGTGACGTTCGCCTACATCGCCTTCTTCCTGCGTGTCGCCTGGTGGTGGCGCAAGACGGGCCGCGCCTGGTCGCTCGATGCGATGCCGACGACGCTGCGCACCGTGATGATTTGGCATCTCGTCCCGGTCATGTGCTGGTTTCTGTTGCCCAAACGGCTCGGCTACTTCATCTGGTTCCTCAGCCCCAACAACAACGACCAACAACGCGAGTCCATCGGCTTCATGCACGGCTTGCCGACATACCTCACCGGCCTCCAGACCGATTACCTGCCGTTGCTCTACGGCATGTACATCTTCGGCGTCGTGCTGGCACTTGGATTCCTCTGCTGGCGCTCGCTGAAGCCGGGAGCATCGGCACTGATGTTTTTCTTCCTCATCGCGGCGTATCTGACGTGCCAGCATCCGATGCTCAAGTATCGCTTCATGCATTCCTGGATCGCCGCCGGCTGGGTGATCGGCTCCATCGGCCTGGTGCAGGCGGCGATGACGCTAACGGGCTGGATCCGGGATTCGTGGGCGCCGCGGGCGGCCGGCTTCGTATGCGTGTTGACGCTGGCGTTGCACGGGCCCGTCATGCTGGAGCACGGCCAATCGCAGGAAGGCGGCCCGAAGCCGGCGGAGCCTTCGCCTTTGCGGATCACCGACACCTATCTGCCGGCGCTGGCGGATGCGAAGTATCCGACTATCCTCAGCAACGTATCGACGCGCTTCCTGTGGACGTGGACCTTCATCGAGCAGCATCACCATCAGAACATGGCTGCCGAGATCAAAAACTTCAAGGCATTCGAAGGCAATCCGGACCGCGCCAAACAATGGCTGGAAACGACGAAATCGGACGCTCTGGTGCTGATCGACATTCGCCGCTTCACGACGTACGACTGGAAAACCGATGAATATGTCGAGCTCGAAGCGTTCCATCAGGCCCTTGCCCACCAGTCGGCGTGGGTGCTGACGCAGCGCTGGGAAGAGCCGGAAGGCGTGTCGATCACGCTATGGCGAAAAAGTGAAAAGTAGATCAGCCTTTCCAGGCTGACGAGAAGTGTAGTCAGGCTAGAAAGCCTGACCTACGGGAGCGGTACCGCATGCAACCACGAATCCTGATTGCCCTCGCGACCTACAACGAGCGCGACAACTTGACGTCGCTGATCCCGCTGGTCCGCGCCGCCGTTCCCGCAGCCGACGTGCTGATCCTCGATGACAACTCCCCCGACGGCACGGGCGTCGTCGCCGACGATCTTGCCGAGAAGGACGCGCAGATCCATGTCATCCACCGCACCGGCAAGCTCGGGCTCGGGACCGCGATCCTCGCCCTGATGCGTTTTGCCATGGACCGCAACTACGATTATCTGCTGACGATGGATGCCGACTTCAGCCATCATCCACGCTATCTCAACGAAATCCTGCGTGGCATGGATGGCGCTGACGTCATGATCGGCTCGCGCTACGTGGCCGGCGGCGGCGTCGAGAACTGGCCGCTGACGCGCCGCATGATGAGCCGCTGCACCGGGCAGCTTGTGCGTGTCATGCTCGGCATGCCGGCACGCGACACGAGCGGAAACTATCGCTGCTATCGCGTGTCGATGCTTCGCCACGCCAACCTCGACAACCTCCTCTCGCACGGCTACTCGTTCCAGCAAGAGGTGCTGCACCGCTGCCATCTCGCGGGTGCCCGCCTGGGGGAAACGCCGATTGTGTTCGCGGACCGCAAGATTGGCCAGTCGAAGGCGAACCTGAAGGAGATCGTGCGTTCGCTATCGACGCTGCTGCGTCTCGGCTGGCGTGCTCGCTTCGACAAGGCGTCGATGCTCCCCGTGCCGGCCGCGGCGCCGCAGGAAAAACGCCTCGCGGCGTGAGCATTCACCTCCTCGTTCCCACGCTCCGCGTGGGAACGCACTGCTTCGCACCGCTCCCGCGGAGCGCACGGTATTCCTCGCAAAATCGATACGTTACTGCAAGTCATAAGCGCCCCCAGGGCCTGAGCCATTATGCCTTCGCTAGCCGTCCGGTGCGCACCGCGGGAGCGGTGCGAAGCAGTGCGTTCCCACGCGGAGCGTGGAACGAGGGTTCCCTTGTTACACGCGCGATCCTTGCATTTCGCTTCAACCGGCCGACAATAGCCGAATCAACGTGGATCGCAGACCCAGCGGAGATTGACCATGAGAGTGTACATCGTGCTTGCCGTGATTGCGTGCCTGGCGGTTGCGGGGAGCCTGTTGAGCGGGCACCAGCACAAGGACGAACGCATCTTCCACACGCCCGCCGATGCGATCAAGTCGCCTCCCGAAAAACTGGCGTATGTCGTCGCCACCTATGCCGGCACCGATCTGAAGAAGCCCGACTATCTCGCGACCATCGATGTCGATCCCAAGTCGAAGTCGTATTCGCAGGTCATCCATCGCGTCAAGATGCCGAACGTCGGCGACGAATTGCACCACTTCGGCTGGAACGCCTGCGCGAGCTGCGAGGGAGAATGTGCCCGCCGCTATCTCGTGATCCCGGGGCTCGCGTCGAATCGGATTCACATCGTCGATACCATGAATCCGCGCGAGCCGAAAATGCACAAGGTGATCGAGCCGAAGGAGATTCTTGGCAAGTCGCGGCTGACGACGCCGCACACCGTGCATTGCCTGTCCGACGGCAAGATCATGATTTCGATGCTCGGCGACGAGAACGGCGACGCCCCGGGCGGTTTTCTTCTGCTCAATGACAAGTTCGACGTGACCGGGCGCTGGGAGGCGAGCCGCAAGGGCATGGATTTCAATTACGACTTCTGGTATCAGCCCCGGCACAACGTGATGCTGTCAAGCGAATGGGCCGCTCCCAAGACCGTCGCCCAGGGCTTCAAGGTCGAAGATGTCGCGGCCGGCAAGTACGGCCACAAACTGCACTTCTGGAACTGGAAGACGCGGAAGATCACGCAGACAATCGATCTCGGCGAATCGGGCATGATTCCGCTCGAGGTTCGCTTTCACCACAATCCAGACAGTACGCACGGCTTCGTCGGCGCCGCCCTGTCGAGCACGATGTGGCACTACCATCTCAACGACGGGCAATGGAAGGCGGACAAGGTCATCGAGGTGCCGGCCGTCAAGGACGTCAAGGGCTGGAAGATTCCGGTTCCCGGCCTGATCACCGATCTCGTCCTGTCAATGGACGACAAGTACCTCTACTTCTCGAACTGGCTGCACGGCGATATCCGCCAGTACGATGTCAGCGATCCGGCGAAGCCGAAGCTCACCGGCCAGGTCTGGATCGGCGGCGTCCTCGGCAAGGCGCCCGAGTTCAAGGGCAAGAAGCTCGCCGGCGGTCCGCAAATGCTGCAGCTCAGCCTCGATGGCAAACGCCTTTACGTCACCAATTCGCTTTACAGCAAATGGGACAACCAGTTCTACCCGCAGATCGCGAAGGAAGGCTCGTACATGATGCAGATCGACTGCAACACGGAGAAGGGCGGCCTGTCGATCAACGAGCGCTTCTTCGTCGACTTCGGCAAGGAGCCCGACGGCCCGGCCCGCGCTCACGAAATGCGCTTCCCGAATGGCGACTCGACGTCGGATATCTGGCGATGAGTGGTTTGGTGGATCAATCCTCGCTCGGCCGCGAACGGTTGGCCCAGTGTCCGGTGGCGTCTTGCCCGCTCACCCAGACGCCTTTCTGGTTCCAGTCCAGATAAGCGCGGACATCGGCGGCGGCGTAACGCAATGTCAAGCCGCAGCGCCTCCGTGTTGACTGGTTCGCCTCGGATCCATGGAGCAGTAGGTCCGTGTGCATCGAGAACTGGCCCGCTTTCAGGCAATCGTTGACCACCGTGCCATATTGTTCGGCGTTCTCGATCGTCTGGTTGAGCACGTTTTGCTCGTGGCTGCCGCTGGGGCGAAACGTCAGATGCCCGTGGTGATGCGAGCCGGCGATAAAGCGCATGCAGGCGTTTTCGACGTCGGCATCGTCGATCGCCAGCCAGACGGTCACGGCCCGAGATGGCGTCAGCGGCCAGTAGCTCGCGTCCTGGTGCCAGGCCACGGTTTTGCCATCGCCCGGCATCTTGCAAAAGAAATGCGAGCCCCAGCCGATGACGTTGTCGCCGAGCAGGTCCTTCACGTGCGCGACAATGACCGGATTGGTAAGCATGTCCCACGCCCGGCCATATATCAGATGGGCCGAGCTGATCGAATAGCTATCGCCGCCTGCCGCCATGACCTTTGCCAGCAACCGATCGAAATACGTGCGAATCTCGGCGATATCCGTCGGGCTATAAGCGGTCAGGCCGCCGATGTAGCCGTCGCGATTAAACTGGTCGATTTGTGCGCGCGAGAGGCAGCGCGGCCGATCATTGGTCACGGGGTAAAACCGCAAATCACGGGGCAGCGCCGCGATATCGTTCTGATCGGGGACCGCCTTGAACTCGGACTTGAGCGCTGACATGCAAGCATCTCCATTGACATCATCACGCCATTGCCTGGAGGATCGCGTCGGTCATGGCCGTGGTGGATGCGTTTCCGCCAAGATCGCCCGTGCGGACGGCGCCGGCGCTCAGCACGGCTTCGACCGCGTTCAAGATGCGGGCCGCCGACTCCTTCTGGCCGATGCCATCGAGCATGTCAATGGCGGGCAAGAGCAGCGGCAGCGGATTGGCGCGATCAACGCCAACGCGCTTGCGCCCCGCGCCGTGGAAGCATTCGTAGACGCGGATTCCGTCGCCGATGTTGATCCCGGCCGTCGCGCTGATGCCGCCGACCACGCCAGCGCCGAGATCGCTGACGATATCGCCGTACAGGTTGCCCATCGCGAGCACATCGAACTGCGTCGGCCGCGATACCATTTGCATGCAACAGTTGTCGACGATGATTTCCTTCGGCGTGATGTCCGGGAAGTCCTTTGCCGTGGTGCGAAACGCTTCGAGAAACAGGCCATCGGCCTGCTTGAGGATGTTGGCCTTGTGGACGCAGTGAATCGTCTTGCGTCCCGCCTCGCGCGCCCAGCGGAAGGCGAAGCGGAAGAATCGCTTCGATGCCGACTCCGTCACGATCTTCAAACTCTGCACGACGCCCGGTACGATCTCGTGTTCGATGGCCGCGTAAAGATCTTCGGTGATCTCGCGGATGACAAGCATGTCGACGTTGCTGAAGCGCGACTTCAGGCCGCGCAGGTTTTTGAGCGGCCGCACGGACGCGTAGAGTTCAAGCGTGCGCCGCAGTTGCACGTTGAAGTTGACGAGCGGCCGGGCCGGGTCCGGCATCAGCTTGGTCTTGAGCGCAAGCCCATTCTTGCGGACGGAGTCGAGCATCGGCTCGGGCAGGGCGGGCAGCCCTTGCCTGATCGCCTCGAAGCCAGCGACGTGCTCCTCCCACGCGATGTCGACGCCGGCCGCCTGCACGACGCGCTTGACCGCGGGGACCAGGTCATGCCCGACTTCGCCGCCTTGGATCAGAGTGACACGCAGGGACATAGTTCACCGGGTTTGTTTAGCCCCGCCTCGCAGAGGGGGGCGGACAGTATCCTTGAGCTGCAACAGTGAGGCGTCCGCCCGCTTCTGCGAAGCGGGAGTCAAGTCACAAATTCGCGATTAGCTGTTCGGAGATGCTCT
>DASRSQ010000902.1:0-4325 GCA_035656475.1 Gemmataceae bacterium
CCGGTCGTCAAATCGTCGTCGAGAAAAAGCTTGAAGGCGAAGAGCTCAGCATTCTCGCGCTGGTCGCGGGCCGGACGATCATTCCGCTTGCGCCGGCCCAGGACCACAAACGTGCCTTCGACGGTGACACGGGCCCCAACACCGGCGGCATGGGCGCCTACTGTCCCGCCCCACTCGGCACGCCGAAACTGCTCGACGAAATTGAAACGGAAGCGCTCGTGCCGACCGTCCACGCGATGAAGCGGGCCCGCGTCCCGTTCCGTGGCATCCTCTACGCTGGCGTCATTTGCACCAATCAGGGCCCGCGCATCCTCGAATACAACTGCCGGCTCGGCGACCCCGAAACGCAGCCGGTCCTGATGCGGCTCAAGACCGACCTGTGCAGCCTGCTCGAAGCTGTCGTCGACGACCGCCTCGCCGAATTCGCCGACGGCCTCGAATGGGACCCGCGCCCGTCGGTCTGCGTCGTCATGGCCAGCGGCGGCTACCCCGGCAACTACCCCAAAGGCAAAATGATCCAGGGCCTCGCCGAAGCCGCCAAGGTCCCGGACGTTAAAGTCTTCCACGCCGGCACCAAGCTCGAACCCGGCGGCATGGTCCTCACCGACGGCGGCCGCGTCCTCGGCATCACCGCCCTGGGCACGACGTTGGCGGAGGCGAAGGCGCGGGCGTACGAGGCGGTGGGCAAGATCAGCTTCCCAGGCGCGATGTGGCGGAAGGACATTGCGGACAAGGCGATCGGGAAGGGAATGTGAAGGCGGACCATGGCTGGCTCCATCAAAACGCTCGCAGCAATCCTCGTTGGCGGCACATTACTCGGCCTCGTCATATTGCTCGTAGGCCATGCTCGCGCCAAGTCGGGTCAGGTACAATGCACAAACAACTTGAAACTGCTCGGCCTCGGGATTCACGGCTATCACGATGCCAACAGACGCTTTCCGGCCGCAACGCACGATAATCCGCAGTTGCCACCGGACAAACGATTCAGCTGGCTTATCGGTGTCTTTCCTGCCTACATGGAAGCTGGTCCTTTCTTGCTGATTGATAAGGCCAAGGCGTGGGATGCTTCTGAAAACAGCCCGCTGCATGCAAAGCTTGTGACTAGCCAGTGCGAGGTTATTAGCGAAGACTTCGTCATGGGCGAGTTATCGATTTTTCTGTGTCCCAACAATCCCGCGCGAATGCAGGCCACGATGCCAGCGGTCACCCATTATGTCGGAGTCAGCGGCGTGGGAACAGGCGCGTCCTTGTTGCCAATTGAGGATGCCAAGGCCGGCATTTTCGGACACCACCGCAAGGTGACGCTAAAGGATCTCCAGCACGGAACCGAAACGACAATCATGGCAGCCGAAACCCTGGACGTCGGTCCATGGACAGCGGGCGGCCATGCAACGGTTCGCGACCTGATTCCCGACGCCTTGCCCTACTTCGGCGAAGAAGCACAATTCGGCGCCAATCATCGCAGCGTATCGAATGTGCTCTTCGCAGACGCCTCTGTGCGCACATTTGACGCCTCGTTGAATCCTCGCCTTGCCGAAGCGATGGCCGCGCTCGCGGGAAAAGTCGATCAGTCGCAACTCGACGATTAGCTCTGTGGCTTCGGCAGATTCACTTCGTGTCTTCGTAGTTCAATTGCACTTTGATCACGAAAACACGAGAACACGAAAAATGCGATTCCAGCTCTCTGTCACAGAACAATTCGCTTAACGAGGAGAGTGACAGCGTCTGAGGTTGATAAGCAGGCCGTAAACCATGCAGGTATTTTTCGTGCTTTCGTGATCAAAATGCATTTAGATCACGAAAACACGAAATCACGAAAAAATGCGTTCCAGCGATCCAGTTACAGAACGATCCGTTTGACGAGGAGAGTGGCTGCGTTGAAGTTCATGAGCAGGCCGACGCGCAGGCTGGTTGCCTTCAGGTACGATCGCACCTGGGCAAAGTGCACATCCTCAAGAGCCTTGATCGCTTTCAGCTCAACCACAATTTCTCCTTGCACGATCAGATCCATCCTTTGCAGGCCGACACTTTCGCCTTCGTAGAACACCTCGACTTCTTGCTGGAAAACGAATTCAATGCCTCGTTTGCGCAAGGCGATTTTCATTGCTCTCTCGTAAATAGATTCGAGAAATCCAGGTCCCAGCTGCTTGTGCACGTCAATTGCGGCCTCAATGATCTGCCCTGAGAGTGCTTCGAATTCATGTCCCATGTCTGTCTCCATACCCTGAATTATCACGAAAAACGAATTCACGAAACGATCATAAGTCAGCGACACTATCCCCGCACTCCCTTTTCGTGATATCGTGTTTTCGTGATCCAATTGAATTTGACTGCGATGACCTGTAAGCTGTCCAATCCAATTCGCCATGTCATTCGTCGAATGAGAGAACATCCCACATAGAAAGGAACATCTGAATGCTCATGCTCATCCTGATGACGGCGTTGGCCCCGATGGAAAGCGCTGGCGAGAAGGCTCAAGAGATCAAGGTTTACGCCAACAGACCGGCCGGTATGTTTCGCAAGACCCAGGTTTTGCGAACGGTGGACGAACTGAACAAAGCCATCCCCGTCGGCGGCAAGACCTACAAGATCACGAAGGTCCTCGCGGGATTGCTGAAGGTCAATTCAGTCGACCTGGAAAAGCAGATGGTCATTGTCGTCTATGCTGGCGAGAAACGCACGGGCGGGTACAGCGTTGAGGTGAAATCGCTGGAAGTGAAGGACAAGAAGCTGATCGTGCACTGGAAGCTAAACTCGCCCGGTCCGGACGACATCGTCACACAGGCCATCACCCATCCGCAGCTGGTCCTCCTCGTGGATCGCTTCGACGGCGAGGTCGTGTTCGATCCGCCTGTCCCCAAGAAGTAGCGGTACGTGCGCTCCGATGGCCCGGATAGGATATCCTCACGTCAAAGGAGCACGCCATGGACACATTCCTGCACAAGCTCGGCATTGACTCGCCGATCATCCAGGCGCCGATGGCGGGCGTTTCTACCGCCGCGATGGCGGCGGCTGTGTCCGACGCGGGGGCGCTCGGGTCCATTGGCGTCGGCGCGACCGATGCCGAGGGGACGCGGCAGATGATTGCGGAGGTGCGCGGCAGGACCGGGCGGCCGTTCCAGGTCAATGTGTTTTGCCATCGGCCGGCGGTCGCGGATGCGGGACGGGAGGCGAGGTGGCTTGCTCGGCTCGAGCCGGAGTATGCTCGCTTTGGGGCGAAGCCGCCGGCACGGCTGACCGAGATCTATCAATCCTTTTTGACCGATGATGCCAAGCTGGCGGTGCTATTGGCGGAACGGCCGGCGGTCGTCAGCTTTCACTTTGGCCTGCCCGCACGCGAACGGATCGACGCGCTCCACGCCGCCGGCATCACGCTGCTGGCGACGGCGACCAATCTTGCGGAAGGGCAGGCCATTGCGGCGGCCGGGATCGATGCGGTGGTCGCGCAAGGCTACGAAGCCGGCGGGCATCGCGGCGTTTTCGATCCGGATGCTGACGACGATCAGCTCGGCACCATCGCATTGACGCGACTGCTCGTGCGCAAGCTTGACATCCCGGTGATCGCGGCCGGCGGCATCATGGACGGCGCCGGCATCACCGCGGCGCTGGCCCTCGGCGCCGTCGCCGCCCAGCTCGGCACCGCGTTCGTCGCCTGCCCGGAATCCTCCGCCGACGCAGGCTATCGCGCAGCGCTCCTGGGCCTGTCGGCGACACACACCGTCATGACCGCCGCCATCTCCGGCCGTCCCGCCCGCTGTCTTGCCAACCGCTTCACCGCGCTGGGGCAGAGCGTCGATCGCGACGCGATCCCGAGTTACCCGATTGCGTATGACGCAGGCAAGTCGCTGCACGCCGCCGCGAAGTCAGCCGGCGAATTCGGCTACGGCGCCCAGTGGGCAGGACAAGGCGCACCACTGGCGCGGGCATTGCCAGCAGCGGAGCTGGTGGTGCGCCTGCGAAGCGAGATGGCGCCTTGGGGGCATCATGATCCAAATGCCTTTTGATCACGAAGGCACGAAACCACGAAAGAATGCAATGTCAGTAGTTTGCGTTTTTGCACCGATGTCATTGCGCCCCCCTCTCCCCCGGTCTGGTGGGCATCTACTCGGCAGACCGGCAGACCAGCAGACCATAGAAAATACGTGGTTTTTCGCCAATCGAGATGCCCACGGGCTGGTGGTCATCTAGTGTCCTGAATCAAAAACTCGTTTAGGAAGTCTTGCGCCCCTCGATCACCTTTGGTAGACTCCTCCAAAAGGAGGTAACACCATGGCGATCGGACGACCCAAGGCTCCGTTGATTCTCAGCGATGACGAACGTCAAAC
>DASRSQ010000903.1:0-6305 GCA_035656475.1 Gemmataceae bacterium
CGACACGCGTGCTTCCAATTCAGCGATGCGAGCGTCACGCTCCCGGCATCCTGGACATTGCGATTGCTCCATACTTTCAGGCTAGCAGCGGCCGAAAGTTTCAGCTGCGCCAGTTTCGCTGAAAACCGGTGAACGGTTACCAATTAGCTTTAGTATCTTACTTCAACGCCACAGAGCGATTGGGGCGTGATAACTTAACTGATGTTGTTGCGAGAAATGCTGCTACCGCAAACCTTCGCCTTGGCAATATCGCGCTTATACAATCCAAGAATTCATCCAATACACATGATGACAAGCTATTGCTGGATGCTTTCGTCACGTTGACGAAAGCTGAACTCGACGAAACTGCAATCTATCAAGAACTTGCAGGCAAAGCACTTGAAGCACGAAAGCACATTAAAGCCGAACTGGATGTCGCCCTGAAAGATGCCAAGTCCGGAGATGACGTGAAAATTCGTTTACGGTCCTATGCAAAGCTCTGCGAGATGCTTGATAAGATACAGAGCCAGTATGACACGAAGCTGAATGATGCCGCCAAACGCACTTTAGTATGCGCCGAGGCAGCAAGCAAATTGGTGAAAGAACGAACAAAATGATCAGGACGCAATCAAGAGCGAACGCCTTCCACGCCCGTTGACGGGCGTTGCCAATACCTTGCGATCCTGCGAACGCGACCCGTCGTAAACGACGGGCCTACACCGCTTCGTGGCAACGCCCGTGAACGGGCGGCCGACGGCGGTCCTCGCCCGAGCAAGCTGTTATCGGTCGCCGGTCGCAGCGGCCTTTTCACTCGGCGGACCGACGAGGACGGCCACATAGGGCAGTCCGTCCTCCGTCTTGACTCGATTGACGGACGCAATCGCGCGGCTGCCCGGTTCATCCTTCAGGGAAATGGTCGCGCCGACGCCAGGAATCGGCGCCCAGCCGTCAACGTGTACCGTAATGCGGGAATCCGACCGTTTCGTAATCCGTCCGCTCACGGGACATGCCCGCGCCTGGCCGTCCAGGCCGCCACTCCACACCCTCATGGGTTCGTCCTCCTTGACATCAAGAGGCACCCATGCGGTCGCGGCGGTGAACTTGGTCTGGCCGCGCTTCGTAAGCTGCTCCGAAATCCAGGACTCGACGACGGGGCGGTCCTTGTCGCCGGTCGCCGGGGCGGCGGGCCAGATGATCTTGACGTACACCTGATTGGATTTGGGCCGAGCTGCCTTCTTCTGCGTCGGCTTTTGGGCGTTCGCCGCGGCGAGCGCGCTGAGGACGGCGATCGTGGCGAGGAATAGTCGTGTCATGATGCCTCCGGATGTGGGCAGACCCCTTACGATAAAGACGATCAGGACATGACGATGGATGCGTGCGCAGGGCCGACGGCGCTTATCAATCAATCCGCAACGCGCGGCATGTCTCCTCGTAAGTGGCTTCCAACTCCAGGGGCACCGCGAAATCGTCGCTGAGCCAGAGCGGAAGCGTTGGCAGCGCCGCGCCGACTTGCAGCAGGTTTAGCCAGGTTTCGAGGTGCCAGGGCGTGTCCGGGTCGCGCTGGATGCCGCGGCATGCCACCGCATAGATTGGTTGTGGCGGATCGGCGAGGGCCGGGTCGGAGGCACCGATGAAGTCGAGCAAATCGGCGTACAGATTGCTGCTCTGGGTCGTGACCACATCGACGATAGTGACGGAAACCTGATTCTGCAGCAGCGTCGCGCACTTGGCGACGAACGCTCGACGGTGGTCGGGGCGGTCCTTGTTAGCTGGACTAACGATCTCGACTGCCGCGACGAGGCGGCCCAGTTCGTCGTCGTAGACGTTGACTTCGTATTGTTCCTGATCGGGCCAGTCGGTGGCGAAGGTAAATGTGGGACGGCCGGAAGGTTCTTGCTTACATTTCCCGTCGTCAAAGATCACGGTATGCGATTCTCCAAATCGGGCCAATCGCACCACCGATGCCGCCTGGAAATGACGCGGTAATATTCGATTCAATGCTTGCGTGATCATGGCTGGCCAGCCGCCATGCAGCGAATCCCAGCGCGCCTGCTTGGTCACGGGCGGACAGAAATGATCACGCAACGGCATGGCGATTCTCCAATCAGCGCCGGCGGCGCAGCAATCTGCTACGCCGCGAGCGACTGATAATTTCTACCGCACGCGGATGCCATGGGGCAGCATCACCCAGATCGGCTCGCTGCGCATCTGCAGCATCGCGTCGACCATGCGGGCGTGCTCGGCCAACTCCGGCATGTTCTGCAACAGCGACAACTGCTTCGCCGACAGCGAGCTGAACGGTGAGCCGCCTTCGGCGAGGCTGTCGATGAAGCTGTGCGGCTTCGGCAGGATCAGATAGTCTACGTCGGTGTCCGCCTTTAGGCCGCCGAGGACCTTGGCCTCGGCGATCGCGTCATCGAGGCCGCCGAGCTTGTCGACCAGGCCGCGGTCGAGGGCCTGCGTGCCGGTCCAGATGCGGCCCTCGGCGAGGTTGATGAGTTCCTTGCGCGTGAACTTCTTGCCGTTGGCGGCGCGGTTCTCTTGCACCTTGTCGAGGAACTGATCGTAGACCTCGCGCATCAGGGCCTCCATCGCCTTCTTCTCGGAGTCGGTGAACGGATGCGTGCTCGAGAGGATGCCAGAGTTCTTGCCTCGGCTCAACGTTTCGGTGCGAAGGCCGACCTTGTCATACAGGCCGCCGAGAGCCAGCTTGCCGCCGACGACGCCGATCGACCCGGTGAGCGTGCCGGGCTGGGCATAGACCTTCTTCGCGCCCATGGCGATGTAGTACCCGCCGCTGGCCGCGACGTCGGACATGCTGGCGACGATCGGCTTCTTGCAGCGTTTGAGTTCGTTCCAGATGAGATCGCTTGCGAGGGCCGATCCGCCGGGGCTATCGATGCGCAGGACGATGGCCTTGACCTTGGGATCCTTGTCCGCTTCGCGGATGGCTTCGATCATGCTGGTCGAGCCGACCATGCTGCCGCCGAAGAGGGAGGAGCCGCCCTTGCCGCTGACGATTGGGCCGACGGCGTAGATCAGGGCGATGCGGTTGGCCTTGTTGCCGACGCTGGCTTTTGCGGGGCTGAACAGCTTGAGCAGGGCGAACGGGTTGGACAGGTCGACGTCTTTCTTCTTGTCGCTGCCGTAGTCCTTGATGAGCTTGATGTCCTTGACGCCGAGCGATTTCTTGATGCTGTTCTCGAAGTCTTCGAAGTAGTTGATCTCGTCGATTAAACCCAGTTTCAAAGCTCTCTGGGCGGTGAACGGGCCTTCGTCGATCAGCTTGATGACCGATTCGTGCGTGATGCCCTTCTTGCCCTTGCGCGAGCGGGCGATGGAGCCGACGTAGCAGTTGGCGTAGAAATCGTCGAGCACGAGATTGTACTGGGCCTTCGCCTCCTTGCTCATGCTGCTGCGGATGTAGGGTTCGGCCGCGAATTTGAAGACGCCCATCTGCAGAAAGTCGGCACGGATGCCGAGCCTTTCGAGCAGCTCCTTGTAGAACATGATTTCGGTGCGTGTGCCGACGAGCATCAGCCAGCCGGGGGTGGGCATGCAGACGCGGTCCCCTTCGCAGGCGATGAGGTAGTCCTTGGCATCGCCGGACTCCATATAGGTAAAAACCTTCTTGCCGGTTTTCTTGAACTCGGCGATCACTTTGCGCAGCTCTTCCATCTTGGCATAGCCAATCGACAGGTCATCGAGATGCAGGACGAGCCCCTGGATGTTTTTGTCGTTTTGGGCCTTGCGGATGCGTTCGAGCTTCATGCGGAAGTTCTCGGTGGCGCCGCCAAAGAGCGGATCGGGGGCGACGGGCGTTTCGTCGAGGGCGCCGTGCAGGCGGATATGCGCGATCTGCGGGATCGATTCCTTCTTGACGTCATCCTGACCGTAGGACGCGGCTGCCAGCATGGCAATCGCAATCGCTACCGTGGTGCAGCGTAGCATGGGTTACTCCTTGCAACATGTGAAAAGGAACGCGGTCAGTTTAGGTCGGCACGCAAGTGCCGTCAAACAGGCATCTGTAGGGTGGGTCGAGCAACGCGAGACCCACCATCCATGCAGACGCGCCAACTCGTTTCCGCGATGTTCTCACAGAATCCTTCACGCGGTCGAACCAAATTGCGAGGATGGTGGGGCTCGCGTTGCTCGACCCTACGGTGTTGCGGCGCATCCCAATAGTGGATCGACTCCATATAATAGCGATTTGATTGACTCATGGAGGTTCTCGTGGCCAAGCATATTTTCGTCACCGGCGGCGTCGTCAGCTCACTGGGCAAGGGGCTGACCAGCGCCTCCATCGGCATGCTTCTCGAACGGCGCGGCTTGCGGGTCCGCCTGCAGAAATTCGATCCCTACATCAACGTCGATCCCGGCACCATGAGTCCGTATCAGCACGGCGAAGTCTACGTGCTCGACGACGGCGCCGAAACCGATCTCGATCTCGGCCACTACGAACGCTTCACCGATGCCCCGCTGACGCGCGATTGCAATTTCACCACCGGCAAGATCTATCAGTCCGTCATCCAGAAAGAACGCAAAGGCGACTACCTCGGCAAGACCGTCCAGGTCATCCCGCACGTCACCGATGAGATCAAGAACGCCATCAAGAAGCTCGTCTCCGACGATGTCGATGTCGTCATCACCGAGATCGGCGGCACCGTCGGCGATATCGAGGGCTTGCCGTTCCTCGAAGCCATCCGCCAGTTCGCGCTCGACATCGGCAAGTCGAACGTGCTCTACATCCATCTCACGCTGATCCCGTATCTCAAGGCCGCGGGCGAGATGAAGACGAAGCCGACACAGCATTCGGTTGAACGGTTGCGCCAGATCGGTATCCAGCCGGACGTGCTGATTTGCCGAACCGAGCGCGAGATCTCCAAGGACGACATTGCGAAGATCGCGCTCTTCTGCAACGTGGAGCCGAAGGCGGTCATCGAGGAGAAGGACAAGGATTTTAGCATCTACGAGGTCCCGGTTAGCCTGGTCGATCATCATCTAGACCAGCTCATCGTCGACAAGCTCCAGCTGAAGGCGAAGCCGCTTGACATCGGGCCGTGGCGCGAAATGCTCGTGCACATGAAGAATCCGGCCCATGAAGTCACCGTCGGCGTCGTCGGCAAGTACATTCGCCACAACGACGCGTACAAGTCGATCTACGAATCGCTCGACCACGCCGGCATTGCCGAGAACACGCGCGTCGGCATTCGCAAGATCGAGGCGGAAGAGATTGAACGCGAAGGGGCCGAGCGCGTCCTGAGCGGCCTCGACGGCGTCCTCGTTCCTGGCGGGTTCGACTATCGCGGCTCGACCGGCAAGGTTGACGCCATCCGCTATGCTCGCGAACGCAAGGTCCCGTTCTTCGGCATCTGCCTGGGCCTGCAATGCGCCGTCATCGAATTCGCTCGCAATGTTTGCAAACTCGCCGACGCCAACAGCACCGAGTTCGACCGCAATACCGCGCATCCGGTCGTGGTGATGCTCGACGAGCAATTCAGCATCACCGACAAGGGGGGCACGATGCGGCTAGGAAAATATCCCTGCGTGCTGACGCCGGGTAGCCTGGCTCAGCAAGCGTATGGCGCCACCGAAGTCGAAGAACGGCATCGCCATCGTTACGAGTTCAACAGCCAGTATCGCTCGCAATTCGAGGCGAACGGCCTGGTCGTCACCGGCATCAGCCCGAACGGCAAGCTGGTCGAGATCATCGAGCTGCGCGACCATCCCTGGTTCCTGGCGGTGCAGTGCCATCCCGAGTTCAAGTCAAAGCCGACGAAGGCGCACCCGCTGTTCCGGAGCTTCATCCATGCCTGCGTGGCGCGGCGCGAGAGCAAAAAAAAAGCTGACGGGCAGAAGCCGTACGTTGTGCAGACGCCGGCTATTGCGTAGAGTGTAGGTCAGGCTTTCCAGCCTGACTGAATCACCCGCGGCTTGTCGTTATTCGTCGTCGGCGAAACGACACGTCCAGTCAGCCTGGAAAGGCTGACTACGGAGGCCCCATGCTCAACGTCCCTGGCCGCGCGATACGCATGTCCGACGGCGTCACGCGTCGCGGCTTCCTCAAGATTGGCTCGCTCGGCCTCGCTGGCCTCACGTTGCCCGCACTTCTGCAAGCATCCGAAAATCGGCAACGCCGCGGAGCGAAGGCGGTCATTCTCTACTGGATGGCCGGCGGACCGTCGCACATCGACACCTATGACATGAAGCCCAGCGCGACCGAGCAAGTCCGCGGGCCGTTTCGGCCGACGACCACGCGCGTCCCCGGCATGCAATTCTGCGAGCTGTTCACCCGGCAAGCGCCGATTGCGGACAAGCTGTCGATC
>DASRSQ010000904.1:0-2067 GCA_035656475.1 Gemmataceae bacterium
TCAACCCCCGGGAATCGCTGCGCTCATCCCGGGGCTTGGGAATGCATCGGCGCGATCCAGGTCCACTTGCCTTTCTTGACACTCATCTACCCCCTGTTAAAATGGCGCTAGACATCGACTGCGGGGTATTTACCATGCAAAAATGCGAGCGCTGCTCAAGCCCGGCTACCGTGCACATCACCGAAATCCTCGGTGAAGGCAAGTTCGAAGAGCATCACGTGTGCGAGCCGTGCTATCCCAAATATCAGCAAGATTCCCAGAATAAACCGGGCGGCAGCAAGACGCTCACCACCGACTCGGGCGAACTCGATGAGGCCCTCATCGTTCAGCAAGAATGCCCCGATTGCGGCATCAAGTTCGTCGATTTTCGCAACAGCCATCGGCTCGGCTGTGCCCGCGACTACCAGGTCTTCCAGAGCGAGCTGATGCCGTTGCTCGAGAACATCCACGGCGAGACGCATCACGTCGGCAAGACGCCGCGTAATTATCCGAAGACCAAGCAAGCCGAGGCGGAACTCGTGCAACTGCGCCAGCGTCTGAAACGAGCCGTCGAACGCGAGGACTACGAGGAAGCGGCCAAGCTGCGTGATCAGATTCGTATTGTGGAAGAAGGCTAAAGGAATAATTCGCAATCCGAAATTCGAAATCCGAAACAAATCCGAAATTCGAATCGGAAAACCAAAGCTGTCGGGTTTGTCATTTGCGATTTTGGTATTCGGATTTGTTTCGGATTTCGGATTTATTCGAGTCGAAGAACAAGATCCAAGGATTGACCCCTGTGAAGTGTCAAGAATGTGGACAACCTGCGACGGTGCACCTGACGGAAATCGTCAACGGCAAGAAGAAGGAAAAGCACTTCTGCCAGGAATGCGCCCAGAAGCAGGAACTGCTCAAGCAGCAGGAGATGAACCTGACGGCGATCCTGCAATCGGTGATCGGGACCCACGTCGGCGGGCAGACCGATGAGCTGTCGCGATTGACCTGCCCCACGTGCGGGATAAAGTATATGGAATTCAAGGCGGCGGGACGGTGCGGCTGCCCCAACGACTACAACGTCTTCCGCCAACCGCTGCTGCCCTTGCTGGAGCGCATTCATCGCGGCCTACGCCACGTCGGCAAGATCCCGCCGCACGCGGTCCAGCATTCCGCCCTGCAAGAAGAACTGCGCGACCTGCGACAACAACTACGCGGCGCGATCGAGCGGGAAGAGTACGAAGAAGCCGCCCGGTTGCGCGACCGCATCCGCATAAAGGAACGAGCCGATGAACCTGGATAGCCTGACGCAAAACAATGGCGAATGGCTGCGCGCCCATGGCCCCGAGGCCGATATCGTCATCTCGAGCCGGATTCGCCTGGCCCGCAACCTGTCGTCTTTTCCGTTCACGAATCGCTCGAGCCTGCATCAGCGTTCGGAGATCGAGCAGTTTCTGAAGAGCCGAATCGACAAGCTCGAGTTCTCGCCGCACCTGGAATACATCAATCTCGCGGGCCTGTCGCCGCTCGATCGCCAGTTGCTCGTCGAACGCCAGCTCATCAGCCGCGAGCTCGCCAACAGCGAAGGTCCGCGCGGCGTCGCCGTCGCACCGAATGAAATCATCAGCATCATGGTCAACGAGGAAGACCACATCCGCCTGCAGGTCATCCGCAGCGGCTTCGCCCTGGATGAGGCCTGGCAAGACGCCGATCGACTGGACGACAAGCTCGAAGAACGCGTGCCCTACGCCTTCAACGAGGAGCTCGGCTACCTCACCGCGTGCCCAACCAACGTCGGCACCGGCCTGCGCGCCAGCGTCATGCTTCATCTGCCCGCGCTCGTGTTGACCAAACAGATCGAAAAAGTTTTCCGGGCGTTGCAAAAGATCAATCTCGCCGTCCGCGGCCTTTACGGCGAAGGCAGCCGGGCCTCCGGCGACTTCTACCAGATCTCCAACCAGGTAACGCTCGGCAAAAGCGAAACCACGATCATCAACGAGATCCGCGACGTCATCCCGAACATCATCGCCTACGAGCGCCAGGCCCGCACGACGCTGACGCGCGAGAATCACCCCGTGGTCCTCGACAAGGTTC
>DASRSQ010000905.1:0-2068 GCA_035656475.1 Gemmataceae bacterium
TTTTTGTAAGAAGTGACGCGCAGGGCGTGCATGTTGCCGTCCGTGCTCGCGGACTCGGTCGAAGCCGTGAGCTGCACCGACGGAAACGGGCATGAGGCCCTCAAGGCCGGCACTGCGTTGAGCAAGAACTGGTCGATCGACTGATCCGTCGGAGTGATCGTCTTCGAATTAGGGTCGTTGCGGTTGCCGTTGGGCTGCTGAGGCCACGAGCCGGAGCCTGAGTCCTTGGGTGGCGGCGTCAGCATCCCCAAGAAGCCGCCGCCATGCTGATCGCCAATCCAGTCCATACTGCGCGCGTTGCTCAGGCCCTTCAGCACCACCATTTGGTTCTGCAGCGCGGCGAGCTTGCCGTCCGTAAACGAGCTGAGCACCGAGGTGGGACTCCAGCCAGTGGGACCGCCCGTTGGAAACCAGCGCCCATTCGTGAGAGAAGCGGAGCCGCACGGGCGGTGGATCAGGAGCAGGCGCTGCGGGGCCATGCCCGTTTGTGCGTGCAAGGCCAGAGGTCTCAGGAGTGAGGTGGCCGCGGTCGCCGCAACTCCACCCAAAAACGAGCGCCTCAGCATTCGCATGTCGTGCTTCATCGATAGCCTCTTACTCTGCGTCCCGGGTCAAAAACGCCGGCGAAGTGATGATCCCCGCAAACAAATCCGTAAACGAGCCGGTTTGCTCGAAGCGATCTTCCACCGCTTGCAAATCGCAGGAATTGACGTTCCCGAGCTGATGCTCGAGGACGTACGCCGCAAGATTCGACGCGGCACAATCCGAAACCTGACGCCCCGCCCCAAACATCTGCGCCAGCTGCGCAACACCCGTCAACGTCGTGGTCTCGGCGTGGCCTTCTAGGACGCCTCCGGCAATCGTGGCCGTCGTGTCGAGTGGCCCACCCGGGGGTGTGCTCGTCGGGTCGGTCGTGCGGTAGCGACCGATACCGTCGTAGCCAAGCGTCACCAGGCCGAATGCATCGAAACGACCATGACAGGCTTTGCCGCATCCATTGCCGCGTTGCATCGCGACCTCGCGCGTGCTGCCAGTCATCGTCGCCGCGGCCGCCAAGGCCCCAGGAGGCGGCGGCGGCAAATCCGGCGCGCAGAGCAGATTGTAATAGACCCAAAGCCCGCGATGAACGACGTCGTCGCCAGCGGCGTTCAAGGTGGAGGAGGCCAGCAAGGCTGGCTGTGTGAGCACGCCGCCATCGTATGCGGCGCCGGTGGTGGTCACCTTTTGCAGATCCATACCGGTAACGGGGGGCAAGCCGTAGGCTTTAGCGATGGGCTCGTTCGCGTAGATGGTGCGCGATGTAAAGAGGTCCGAAAATCGACCTTGGCCCAAGATGTCGGCGAGGAACTTCTGCGAGCTCTGATACAGCGCCGATTGCAGCGTCCCGAACTCGGGAAACTCCGCCGCATCTTTGTGGATGAAGGGCAGCTTCTCGAAGTTGAACAAGAACGAAACCTTCTTTTGAAGGTTCGTCCGCACGGGAGCCAGCGCCAGTAGGCGCGCAACTTGTGCTGCAAGCACTTGCGGCTGGGTCAGCGACCCATCGACTGCTTTGGCCCACAGCTCGGCATCAGGGGTCGAGTTGAGCAAGCCGAAGCTGACGGCAGCGGCCAACTGGTGAGGAGTGAGAGGGACCTTACCAATCGGAGGCGAGGCGCCGCCGCCGAATTCCGCTCGGTACAGGAATGCGCTGTGCGTCAGCGCCGCCTCCATGGTCAAGCGCACCTGCACGGCTTGCCCGTCGGGAGCGCCCGAGTTGAAGATGGCGATCAGGTCGCCAATCTCCTGATCGGTGACAGGACGTCGCCAGGCGACGGGCAGCTTGGTCCTCAGGAACTGCTCCATGCACATCGCATTGGCGGCACCTGCGGCACACGGCGCGAAGGCAGGTATTAAAGCAGCAACCTGATCGGCCGCCCGCAGGTATGCCTTAATGGTCGTAGCCTGCACTTGCGCGCCTTCGTTATACGGATAGATACCGCTCGTACTGGCTGGGGCAGTCACGTCAACATTGGCGGGGTAATCAACCCCGAACACATCATTGACGATGTTGCGGTATTGCACGTCG
>DASRSQ010000906.1:0-14162 GCA_035656475.1 Gemmataceae bacterium
GTAAGCGCGACCTTAAAGCCATGCTGATGCACCGACCGCGCGAGCCGTAACAGTGCGGTACACGACGTGTCGATGACCGGCGCTTCGGCGGCGCGCGTCAGCTCCGGATAAGTCTCGAGGATCTCCGCATCGCCGACGGGCACGACGATCGGCGTCGAGCCGATGTGGCGCGACACGACGGCGGCTTGCGACGTCTCATCGAGCTTCGGATCCATGATCTGGATCGTAAACGTCGGAATCGGCGTGCCGCGAATCTTGGCCGCCATCGCGACGACCAGGCTCGAATCGATGCCGCCCGACAGGTACGACACCACCGGCACATCGGCGCGCAGCCGGCGATCAACGGCGCCGAGCATGGCGCGTTCGAATTCGTCGACAAGCGCCTTCTGATCGCCGGCTTCTTCCTTGCCCTGGTCGGGAAAATCGATCTGCCAGTAGAAGTGCTTGTCGATCTTCGCGGCTTGCCTGCCGTCCGGTAGCTGGATGCGCAGAAACTGCCCCGGTTGCACGAGCGTGACCCCCGCGAAGCAGGTCGCGGGGCCCGGGACGGCGAAGAAGTTGAACGCCTGGTCGATGCCGCGCAGGTCCGGCTTCGCGTCGATCAGGCCCGATGCAAGCAGGGCCTTGATCTCGGAGCCGAACAGGAGCCAGTCGCCCTGGATGCTGTAGAAGAGCGGGCAGATGCCGAAGTGATCGCGGGCCAGGATGATGCAATGGCGTTTCTTGTCCCACAGCGCGATGGCGAACTGTCCGCGCAGGTGGTCGAACATTCCTTCCTGGTGATCCTCCCACAGGTGCGGAATGATCTCGGTATCGCAGTGCGTGCGGAAGAGATGGCCGCGCACTTCGAGCTTCGCCTTCTGCTCCGGGTAGTCGAAGAATTCGCCGTTGAAGACGGTGACGACGGAGCGGTCCTCGTTCCAGATCGGTTGCTTGCCGTCGGCCAGTCCAACGATGCTGAGCCGCCGATTGGCGAGCCCGACACCAGGTTCTTCGAGATAACCGTCTTCATCGGGGCCGCGATGCACGATGGCGTCGGCCATGCGTTGGAGGATACCGTTAGGGACGGGACGGGAGCCGGAAAGATCGATGATGCCTGCGATTCCGCACATGAAGGGTTCTCAGTTGTCAAACCAATAAACAAGGCGAGTATGGCCATGGCCGAGCCGGGATTCAAACATTGCCATGATTTCGATCATGATCTGCGCGTCCACTCCGAGGGCGGAGGGACGAACTCCAAAGTGATCAATTGCGTTGCGGAGTTCATACAGCGTAAGCCAGCTTGCGCAATGCCAATTTGGAGAGCTAACTCGGCCCACCGACTCTTTCCCTTTTCCTCTCTGAATCGTGAATGGCTCGCCACGATGCGAAAAACCATCGTCGATCCACTTCGCAGCAGCTTCCGCCGAAACGCGGGGCAATGAGGGATTTAGGCCAGAATCAACGTAACTATCAGAAACCGGATAAAAATACCTGCCGACAACGTCCTGACCGGCGTTTGCTGGGAGCCCGCGAAGTGGGAAAAGCGGTTTCCTGCCTTTTGCTTGTGATTTCCGGGGACAATTTTCGCACTGCCCCAATCCGAGAGCGAAGTACATCTCGATACTTTGTCGCCAGATGAAGAACTCGCCCAGGTTAAACGTGCGGATCATGTCGCTCGCAACAAACGGTATGCCACCTGTTTGCCAATCAACATCGATAAACGGATGTATGTCAACTCCCATGTTACATTTCGTCTTTTGACCAACCAAGCGATTGATTTTGCATCGAAGCACAATGTTGACGGAGACCAGCGTCCATTGGCAAAAACGCTGTCTTTCCTATCTTAACACTACCGCTTGCTTGAGGCTACCGCTATGTCTGTCGCCGCAGCCCCTGCTGCCGTTCGCTCCATCAACGATCCGGAAATGATCCGGCAAATCAACGCCCTGCGCCAGATCGACAACGTCACCAACTGGTACTACATCGCCCGCGAATACGCGTTTGCCGGTTGCGTCATCGGCGGCGCGATCCTGCTCTTCGAAACCTGCTTCACGTCCGCCTGGTCGCTGCTCTGGGCGGTCCCGCTGGTCTTCCTCGTCAGCCTCTGCGTCGGCGCAACGCAGCATCGGCTCGCTACCTTCACGCATGAAGCGGCTCACTACATGCTCTTTCGCAATCGCCTGCTCAACGAGTTCGTCTCCGAATGGTTTTGCATGTTCCCGATCCTCGGCGGCACGCATGGCTATCGCGTCCAGCATATCGGCCATCACCAATATCCCAACGACCCCGACCTCGATCCCGACTGGGCCCAGCTTCGCATCAGCGGCCATCGCTTCCAGTTTCCGATGACGACCAGTCAGTTCCTCTGGCACTGCTTCTTCAAGCAGATCATCTGGTGGCCGAACCTGCTGCGCTACGTGCTCGCTCGCGCCACCTTCAAGGTCGACATGGGCAACGGCCCGTACAAGATGAAACGCAAGGGCGCCTTGCCGATGCGTCTGATCGGCGTCGGCTATCACGTCGCTCTCGCCGGCGTCTTGACGGCGTGCGTGTGGACCGACAACGTCTCGCTGATGATGTGGCTGCCGGCGGCGATGTATGTTGTCGCACTTGCGGCAGTGATCGCTGCGCCGGAGCGATGGTTCGTCGAGTACACCGTCAAATGCGACATCCCGACGCGCTGGCAGACGGCGTTGCGCTATACCTTCAACACGCTGCTCATGAGCGGCATCGCCTGGTTGACCCTGACCACGGGCAGCCCGTGGTGGCTGTACTATTTCCTGCTCTGGATGATGCCGATCGGCACGTCGTTCTCGTTCTACATGATCCTGCGCCAGCTCGTGCAGCATGGCAACGCGGACCGCGAGCGTTTCACCAACACGCGTATCTTTCTCGTGCATCCGCTCATCCGCATGGCGGTCTTTCCGATTGGCAACGACTATCATTTGCCGCACCACCTGTTCACGATGGTGCCGCATTACAATCTGAAGAAGCTGCACGAGCTGCTGCTAACGACGCAACCGTATCAGGATGAAGCAACGATCGTGCCCGGCTACTTCTTCCATGACGACCAGCCCGATCGTCATCCGACCGTGCTCGATCTGATGACGCACGAGATGAAGACACATTGAGCCGCTCTGCTACGCCGCAAGCGGCGGATTCAGGAACCTGCATGTCCGACAAAATCAATCTGGTCACCGGCGCGACCGGGCAGCTCGGTAGCCACATCGTCGAGCAGTTGCGCGGCGCTGGCGAGACCGTGCGCGTTCTGGTCCGGCCTGGCCGCGATCAGGCATTTCTGCGTTCCCTCGGCGCGGAGATCATGGAAGGGGACCTGCGCGATCCGGCCGCTGTCGGAACAGCGGTCAAGGGCGCCAGCGTTGTCTACCACTGTGCCGCCAAAGTCAGCGACTGGGGCGCGTGGCGCGATTTCGAGGAAGAAGCCGTCACCGCGACGCGCAACCTGCTCGCGGCCTGCATGCTCACCAAGGTCACGCGGCTCCTGCACGTCAGCTCGATCTCGGTCTACGGCCATCCCAGGCCGCCCTCACCCCCCACCCCTCTCCCAGAGGGCGAGGGGAGCAAATGGAAAATCACCGAAGACGCGCCGCTGGGACAGGGTTTCTGGACGTGGGACTACTATCCGCGCGCCAAACTGCTCGCCGAAGAGATTGCGCGCGAGTTCCCCGCGACGACGGTGGTGCGGCCGAGCTGGATCTACGGGCCGCGCGATCGCGTCACGATTCCGCGCGTCATTCCCGCGTTGCTCGAGCGGCGCGTGCCGATCATTGGCGCTGGCGACAACTATCTCAACATCATCTATGCCGGCGACGTCGCGCGCGGCGCCATCCTGGCCGCCAATCATCCGGGCGCCGCGGGCCAGTCGTACAACCTGTGCAGCGAGGGCGAGGTGACGCAGAAGGGGTTGCTGGACGCGCTGACCGATGCGTTGTCGTTGCCGCGCATCACGAAACATGTGCCGTACTGGGCCGCCATTCGGTTCGCGTTCGTGAAGGAGCTGTTCGCGCGAATGATGTTCAGCAGCAAGCCGCCGACGGTGACGCGCCGCGCGATCTATCTCATCGGCCGATCGACGCAGTACTCGACGGAGAAGGCGAAGACGCAGCTTGGCTGGAAGCCGGAGATTGACATTCGCGAAGGCGTCCGGCGAACGCTGGAGTGGTTCGTGAGCTTACCGGAGAATCGCCACATTGCGATCAAGGCGCCGGTGCTACCGGTGTGACGGCTCCCCTCTCGCGCTTGCCGAGAGGGGAACGCTAATGCAGTTTACTTGCCGCGGTTCAGATCGCGGAAGTAGATGTTCTTGAAGGTCACATCCATCGACGGGCCGCCATGGATCTGGAAAGCGATGATGCCTTCGTCGGGCATCTTGGCGAAGTCGCCGTCGACCGTCGTCTTGCCGTTCAGCTTGATGGTGACGTGCTTGCCAACGCACTTGATGTCGTAGTCGTTGAACGCGCCTTCCTTCAGCACTTCCTTGACAAGCTTGGCGTCGGCGGCTTTCATCATGCCGCCGAAGTTTTCGCCGTAGAGGCTGCCCCAGTACGGGCCGCCCATATCGCACTGCGGGCCGGTAACTGCGAACTTTTCCTTGTTGTGAATGTGGCTGCGGATCTGGATGCCGCTGTTGCCTTGCTTGGCGAGCTTGACCTGGAACTTGAGTTCGAAGTCCTTGTACTTCTTCTTGCTGCAGAGAAACGTGTTGAAGTTGATCCCCTTGGGAGCGGTGCTGCCGACGATGGCACCGTCCTTGACGGACCAGTAATCCTTGATGAGGCCTTCGAAGGTGCTGAGGTCCTTGCCGTTGAAGAAGTCTTCGGGTTCGCCGGCCTGAGCGGCCGGGATCGCGAAGAGAACGCCGATGGCGAAAAGGCCAATGAGTCGCTGCATGAGAGTCTCCAGGTGGGTGGTTGGAATCACGGTGTATTGACCGCGGCGCGGAGGGTTCCGACGCCGGCGATTTCGTTCTCGGTCCATTCTTCATCCTGCAGGAGCTGTACGATTGCCTCGCGCGCCTCAGGACGCGAGAAGCCAAGCTCGACGATTCGGCTCAATAGCGACTGCAACTCGCCATGGACGTAACGCCGCGCGTCGGCGGCATGCAAGGCGTAGCGAGGTCCTTGCCGAACGGTGGCGGGCGGATGGCGGTGAATCGCGCCGCGGGCGAGTTCCTCGTTAAGCACCGAGTCGGCGAGGTGGCGCAGGTATTTTGGAAACGCCTTGCGTACTTCCGACCAGGTTGTGGGCCCGTCGGCGAGGGCGTTGCGCAGCGTCACCTTGGCGTGCTCGCGCAGCGGGCGATCCCAGTAGCGATCCTGCGAGCTGCGATACTTCGGACAGATCACCAGCACATGGGCCGCGACCTGCCGATTGAGCGTTTCGGTCAGCTCTTCGGCGCTGATGCTGCGATATTGAGCCGCCAGGCGGGCGCGAATCTTCGGTATCGTCAACGGCTCATCGCTATGTCTCAAGACCTCGCGGATGGCATCCACCAGGTCGGTACAGTTCGAGGACGGTCCTTCGGCCATGGCCTTTCTCCTCGTGTGAAAGGTCTCGTTCCGATGGACCAATGTATGCAGAAGCGCTGGCAGTGTCAAAAGGTCAATTCAAAATTCAAAAGCTTCGGCACCTCGCTTGACCAGCATGTGCGTTGTTTCCTTGACATCATTTGCCGCAAGCCAAAAGGGCTTGACGGTGTCACGACCGCCGGGGATACTATTCCCCTACCTGCCGAGTTATCCTACCCACCTGGACGGAATCACTTTCATGACCCACCGCATCCTCTCCCTCGCGCTCCTTCTCGCCAGCGCCGGAACGGCCGTCGCCCAGGAATCGATTGGCTGGCGTACCGATGGCACCGGTCGCTATCCGAAGGCGGACCCGCCGATTCACTGGGGCGTGGACAAGAACGTGGTGTGGAAGACGAAAATGCCGAGTTTCTCGGTGGCGACGCCGGTGATTGTCGGGGACAAGATCTTCACCTGCTCCGAGCCGACCTGGCTCCTCTGCGTCAACAAGGCGGATGGCAAAATTCTCTGGGAGAAGAAGTCCACGCGCGACGAGATTCCGTGGACCGCCGACGACAAGGAGAAGCTGAAGGTCGAACGCGAACAGGCCGCCGTCTGGCAGACCGAGCAGCGAGCACTCGAGAAAGAAATCAACGCGCTCAACAAGATGGCGCAGGAGGACAAGGACAACGCCAAGGAGCTGCGCAAGAAGGCGGACGCGCTTCGCGTCAAGCGCGACGAACTCGACCGCAAGCGCCGTGCCCTGCCCCTCTTGCAACGCGCCACCGAGCCCTACCGCGACGGCACTGCCGGCTACTCGCAATGCACGCCTGTGTCGAATGGCAAGCAGGTCTTCGTGATGTTTGGCAATGGCCTGGTCGCCTGCTACGACCTCGATGGCACACGCCGCTGGCTTACCCTCATGGAGCACTCCGACGCCGCCTACGGCCACGGCTCGTCTCCCACGCTCATCGGCGACAAACTGATCCTGCGCTTCAAGGATCTCGTCGCCCTCAACATCAAGGACGGTTCCGAAGCCTGGCGCGTCAAGCTGCCCGGCAACGCCCTGCACGGCACCGCCATTCATACCCGCATCGCCGGCGTCGATTGCGCCATCCTGCCCACCGGCCAGATCGTCCAGGCAGCCGACGGCAAGATTGTCGCCGTCAAACTCGGCCAGAGTGGCGACAACGCTCCCATTCTCCAGGACGGCGTCGTGTACTTCGTCAACGGCAACACGACCGCGTATCGCTTGCCCATGTCGCTCACCGCGAACGCCGAGGGCCTCTGGAAGGCGAACCTCAAGGGCGGCGATTACTGGTTCGCGTCGCCGATCTATCACGATGGCCTGCTCTACGCCGTCAACGGCAATTGCAACTTCAGCGTCGTCGACGCCAAGACGGGCAAGCTCGTCTACACCGACCGCCTCAACTTCGGCGGCCGCGTCTATCCCAGCATCTGCCAGGCCGGCAAGTACATCTATGTGTCGAGTGACAACGGCACGACGATCGTGCTGGAGCCGGGCCGCGAATACAAGGAAATCGCCCGTAACGAACTGGAAACCTTCCGCAGCAGCCCGATCTTCGAGGGACGCCGGATGTACGTGCGTACGCAGAAACACCTATGGTGTATCGGCGAGTAACACCTTTCTCGATTCCACGCTTCTCCCCTTCTCGTTCCCACGGTCCGCGTGGAAACGCACTGTTTCCCACCTCTCCTGCGGTGCGCGAGTAATGCCGAACGGCGGCCCAACACCAATGTCCGAGCGCGCCCGTGCAGGAAGCGGGTTGGTTCCCATGCGCTGAGCAAACCCAATGGATGCTGCCCGTTGACGTGCGCGGCTCGGACAGATCCTCTCTCCGAGGTGTGGCAATTGAATTCCGACGGATGCCGTTACATGTAAGAACCCCATCGTTAAGCGAACGGCTGGCATTGCGGTTGATCGTTTGGAGGGCGTGATGCCGCCGTTGAGTGTGATGACTGATTGGCCGCCGTGGGCGGCGATGTGGACGCTGGCAGCAGCGATCTTCATGTTCTGCAAAGGAGTCTCGTGGCTACCCCAACGGAGAACGGCGCCCTGGCGACAGGTCGCGTACTTTACGCTTTGGCCCGGACTCGACGCGCAAGCGTTCCTGGATCCGGGCCCGTTGCCGAGCGATCAGCGGGCGAGCTTTGGGGAATGGATCTTCGCGTTTGCAAAGGTCGCGCTTGGCGCCGCACTGGTGTGGGGGATGGCACCACTCGTACCTCTTGAATACATGCAGGCATGGGTTGGCATGGCCGGGCTGGCGTTCCTGCTGCACTTCGGAAGCTTTCATGTGCTGAGCTGTGCCTGGCGTGCGCTCGGCGTGAACGCCAGGCCATTGATGGATTGGCCGGTGCTGGCCGACAGCGTGAGCGACTTCTGGAGCAAACGCTGGAACCTGGCCTTTCGCGATCTCACGCATCGATTCCTGTTCCGACCATTGGTGGCGCGCGGGTTCGCACGCGGCGGGCTGCTGGCGGTTTTCGTATTCAGCGGCGTCGTTCACGATGCGGTGATCTCGCTTCCCGCCGGCGGCGGCTACGGTCTTCCGACAGCCTACTTCACGCTCCAGGCCCTCGCGCTGTTCTGCGAGCGCTCTCGCTTCGGAAAACGCATCGGCCTGGGCAAGGGCGTCATCGGCCGGCTATTCACGGCGATCGTGGTGCTCGGGCCGGCGAGCGCGCTGTTCCACCCGTGGTTCGCGCGCAATGTGATCGTGCCGTTTCTCGCAGTGATCGGCGCGACGTGAGGAGAATCAACATGGACATTTCGCTGGCCAGTGTGATGCGAGTTGCGGGCGTGATTCAGTTGTCGATTCTGATCGCGTCGTCGCTCGTGCCATTTCGACTGAAGTTCAAACGCGATCTCGCCGTGCTGCCCACCCTGCATCGGCAGTTGTACTGGACCTATGGCGGTTACGTCGTCATGGGAATCATCGCCCTCGGCTTGATATCGCTGACATGCGCGGACGAACTGGCCGCCGGCTCAAGGCTGGCTCGCGCCGTGTGCATTTATGGCGGGCTGTTCTGGGGCATTCGTCTCTGCTTGCAACTGGTGTTCGTCGTGAAGCCGCACCTCACCACATGGTGGCTGACGCTCGGCTATCACACGCTGACGGTGCTGTTCCTGTTCAACACGGTTGTCTACACGTACACGGCATTCCGCTGAAATCGCTGGGCACTGCCAACGGCAGGCGAATCGGGTAGAATAAGAGAGCCAGTCTGTACCAAATTACCCACGAGATTGTGCCGTGAACATGTTGCCTGCGGTGGCAGTGTCCCAGACGCCGGAAGAGAAGTTTCGCGAGTACCTGGCCAGCCGGCCGCGTCCGCAACGCTTCACGACGCAGCAGCGCGACATGGTCAATTACATCTTCAGCAAGCACAACCATTTCGACGCGGACGAGTTGATCGACGAGATGAAGCAGGAAGGCTTCCAGGTGAGCCGAGCAACCGTGTATCGCACGCTCAACAAGCTTGTCGATGCCAGCCTGCTGCGCCGCATCAATCTCGGCCAACGCACCGTCTACGAGCACGATTACGGCTACGCGCAGCACGATCATCTCTATTGCGAGCAGTGCGGCAGCATGATCGAGTTCCAGGATCCGCAGATCGAGAAGCTCGTCAACGAGGTCTGCCAGGCCCAGCACTTCCAGCTCGTCGGCCACACCTTCATCATTCGCGGCGTGTGCGCCAGCTGCAACCGCGCGCGCATGACCAAGCGCCGACTTGATCTCGTCTGAAACCCTCGTTCCCAGGCAGAGCCTGGGGAAAGAGGTTGTACGCGACAAATTCGTAAGGTCCGGAAAAATTCTCTTTTGCGGAATGAAAATACCGTGTAGAAATAAGGAAACGGACCATCACGCATTCCCAAATCCCGTTGGAGCAGAGTGGTCGGCTCGTCATATGGGATGCTCTCCGGAATCGCATCAGACCGTAAGGACGCTTCCCCTTCATTGAGGTTCATGTATGGCTGGTCACTGGCTTCGCCGCGGCGCTGCGCTGCTCCTGTGTGGCGGAATTTTCATTGGATTTGTCGCCGCTCAAGATGACACGAAGGCCTTCAAGCTGCCGAAGGTCATCGAGAAGAATGCCACGCCGGCAAATGTCGATGACCTGAAGCAAATGGAGGAGCACGTCCAGCAGGTGCTCAAGAAAGTCATTCCCGCCGTGGTCGGCATCCGCGTCGGCCCCGGCCAGGGGAGCGGCGTCATCATCAACGAAGATGGCTACATCCTCACCGCCGGCCACGTCTCCGGCAAGCCAGGCCAGACCGCCGTCGTCGTCATGCCCGATGGCACCCAGGTCCGCGCCAAGACCCTCGGCCAGAACAAGGGCATCGACAGCGGTATGGTCAAGATCAACGAGGATGAGCTCGCCAAGCTCAAGAAGAAGCTCGGCGGCAACCTCCCGCACCTCGACATGGGGAAATCGTCCCAGCTCGTCAAAGGTCAGTGGGTCATCGGCATTGGCCATCCCGGCGGCTTCCGCCCCAACCGTACCCCGGTCGTCCGCGTCGGCCGAATTCTCTATGTCGATGGCTTCGTGATTCGCACCGATTGCACCCTCGTCGGCGGCGACTCCGGCGGGCCCCTCTTCGACATGCAAGGCAACGTCATCGGCATCCATAGCCGAATCGGCGGCTTCAATATCACCGAAAACATGCACGTCCCCGTCGATACCTTCCGCAAGGAATGGGACAAACTCGCCAAGGGGGACAGCTACGGCGGTCAGCTCGGCCAAATGGAAACCGTCCGCTCCGCGGGGGGCAAGCTCGTCTTCGAAAAGAAGGACGCGCTCAACAAAGACAATGACGCGGCCATCCCGTCCCCCAAGGACAAGAACGAGAACTCCTACTTCAAGGCCTACGCCTTCCGCATGAAGGCCGGGCACACCTACACCATCGATCTGCAATCGGGCGACAAGAGCGGCAAGAAGCTCGACACGTTCCTGCGGCTGGAAACGCCCGAGGCGAAGATGATCGCCGAGGACGACGACGGCGCCGGTTTCCCGCATTCGCGCATTGTGCACAAGGCCCTGAAAGATGGCGATTACCGCGTGGTGGCCACGTCGTTCGAGCCGGGGCAGACGGGCAATTTCACGGTCAAGATTTTCGATGCGGACTATGCCGACGCCCTGGTGCAAGGGAAGGTCGACGTGCTGCGTTCGATCAAGCTGCCGACTCCCGCGGTCGCCAAGCTGGTCACCGACTTCGCGAAGAACAAGGTCGCCCTCCACCTCAACGCGATCCTTGTCGATGACAAGGGAGATCCGCTGCCGAACAAGGAAATCACGCTGCAGTGGGACAAGGGAACCGAGACGAAGAAGAGCGACAAGAACGGCGTCATCCGCTGGCCGCTGGCGGCCGCCAAGGCGAAGCGGCTTGCCATGGATCTCCCGAAGGGGGCTCGCGCCATGCTTGCCCTCACCGATGCAGACGGCATGTCGATCGGTCTCAAGTTCAGCGAAGGGGATCCGAGCATTGAGAAGGTCAAGGGGGCCGGCGGCAAGGTCGTCAAGACCTTCGATGGCGCCCTCACCACCAAGGATCCGCTCGACAAGGAACGCACCAAGTCGCATTTCCATGTCCACGAGTTCCAGATGAAGGCCGGCAAGACTTACACGCTCGACCTGATGAGCGAAGACTTCGACTCGTTCCTTCGCATCGAGGACGAATCGAAAGCCAAGCTCGCCGACGATGACGATGGCGGCGGGTTCCTGAACTCGCGCATCGTCTTCACGCCCAAGGAAGACGGCACCTATCGCATGGTCGTCACCTCGTTCGATGGCGGTCAGACTGGAGTGTATCGCCTGACGATTCGCGAGACCAACGCGCAGCCGACCTCGAAGAACATCGAAAAGAAGTAACTTCCCCGCCGCTTGCGGCTTTGCGCTCGCCGAATCTACTCAGCGAGTGAAGCCGCAAGCGGCTCATGAAACTACGCGCATTCCACCGGAGACATACCCCATGCGATTCCTGCGTCGCTTTTTCGTGCTGGCCGTATTCGTGGCCTCCACCAGCCTGGCCGTGGCCCAGCCAGTCAGCAAGGACCATCTGCGCGATGGTCCTGCCATCCTCAAGGTTTTCCGCCCCGTCGTCGCCAAGGCCAGCGAGGCCACCGTTCGCGTATCCGCCGACGGCAAGGCGGTCGCCTTCGGCACCATCGTCGATTCCTCCGGCCTCATCCTCACCAAGTGGGACGAGATCCGCGACCGCAAACGACTCATCTGCCGGCTCAAGGACGGCACGGAGCTCGAGGCCAAGATCGTCGGCGTCGACAAGGAATATGACCTCGCCATGATCAAGGTCGAGGCGACCAGCCTGCCGACCATTCAGTGGCAAGACATCAAGAAGGCGCTCGTCGGCCGCTGGGTCGCGTCCCCCGGCACCGGCGAAGACCCACTCGGCGTCGGCGTCATCAGCGTCGCCAAACGCAAACTGGTCCTCGGCGATCAGCCCCCCAAGAACTCCAACGTTAACTCCGGTTGGCTGGGCGTCGGCCTCGACGACGGCGGCGGCAAGGGAGCCAAGATCGCCTCCATCGCCCCCAAGAGCCCCGCCGAAAAGGCCGGCCTCAAAACGAACGACCTTGTCATCCAGGTCGCGGGCCGCAAGATCACCGGCCCCGAAGGCCTGATCGACACCGTCGGCCGATTCAAGCCAGGTGACGAGATCGCGCTAAAGGTCGTGCGCGACGAGGAGGATCTCGACATCAACGTCAAGCTCGCCCCGCGTCCCAAGGAGCTCAAGGGCAACCCGCAAGAAACCATGGGCACCAAGCTCAACAATCGCCGCGGGGGCTTCCCCAACATCATCCAGCACGACACCGGCCTGCGCCCGGAATTTTGCGGCGGGCCGCTCGTCGATCTCACAGGCAAGGCCATCGGCATCAACATCGCCCGCGCCGGTCGCACAGAAACTTACGCCATCCCTGTTGATGACATCGAGAAGCTGCTGCCCAAATTCAAATCGGGCGAGCTCGCCTTCAAGGACCTCGCCGTCCAGATCGAGACGCCCAAGGTGCCGGAAGATGTCATCTTCCAGAAGAGCCTCAAGCTGACCGAGAGCGACATGGTCGACAAGAAACGGCCCGGCTTCAAGGCGAAGCGCTACATGAAGGCCGAGGAAATCAAGCTGACGGCCGGCGTCACCTATACCATCGAGATGCAGAGCGCCGACATCGATAGCTACCTGATCCTCGAAGATTCAAGCGGGACGAAGGTCGCCGAAGACGACAACTCCGGCAACTTCCCGAACGCCAAGCTCGTCTTCACGCCCAAGTCCGACGGCAACTACCGCATCATCGCCACGAGCTTCGGCTCCGGCGAAACCGGCAGCTTCAACCTGTCGGTCCGCCGAAAGGCGGCGCCGAGCAAGGACAAGAAGTAACGTCCTGCACCATCCCGACGCCGTAGGCGAGGCTTACATTACGCGTCGGGCTGGTGGTCCCATCGGCGGGATCACGTGAGAGCATCCTTGAGCCAGGCACGGGCGTAGGTCCATTTCAGGCGAACCTGGTAGGTCGTGATCCCCAGGGCGGCGGCGATGTCGTCATGCCCCAGGCCGACGAAACGGCGCAGCTCAACCACTTTTGCCGCCAGCGCGTCTTCTTGAGCAAGCCTGGCCAACGCATCGTCCAGGGCCAGCAGGCGCTCGTCCGGTGTCGGAGGGGCCGCATCCACCAGGTCGACGCGATTCAGGTCGCCGCCGCGCTTGTGCCGTTTCTTGCGGCGAGCCTGCTCGACGAGGATGCGTCGCATTGCCTCGGCAGCGGCGCCGAAGAAGTGACCGCGTCCATTCCATTCGACCGCCTGATCCGCACCAACGAGCCGAAGATATGCCTCATGGACCAGGGCCGTAGCTTCGAGCGTATGCCCCGGCTTCTCCTGCGCCAGTTTCTGCGCCGCGAGCCGACGTAGCTCGTCATACACCAGCGGCAACAACTGGTCCGCCGCCTGCGCTTCGCCGCGACCGACCGCATCCAGCAGTTGCGTGACCTCGTTCATGGGCTTACTTTTTTCCCAGTCGCTTTTCCAACTCGCGGACCGTCTGCTCGGATCGATCGAGCCTGCGTTTGAGCTCGGCGGCTTCGCGTCGCGCCTGTTCTTCTTGTTGCCTGGCCTGGGCAGCGCGCTCGTTGGCCTCGGCCGCCTGGGCTTGCAACATCCGAACCTCGTCGCGGTTGAACGCAATGTCGGGATGCGCGATCAGCCAAAAATTGAAGCCGCCTGACAGGACCAGCAACAGGACGAGCAACCCGCACACCAGGACCAACAACGGCACCATCGGAAAGGGCGCCCGCGCCGTCGCATGCGGCCGCGACGGCGGCGGCTCGTCTTCGCGCGGCTGACCCGCCGGCCCGCGCCTCGCTGTCCCGACCTGGATGCCATTCGCATGCGCGGCGTCGTCGCCTCGCCGAAAGATGTTCTCGCAACGATGACAGCGAATCGGCTGGTCGACAAGGTCGTCGGTGATCTCCAGATGAGCCTGGCATTTCGGACATGCAACGCTGATGGCCATGGCGCGAACTCCCTGTTTCTCGACTCGACGCCATTGTATACTGCCACTTGTTCGAATGCACTCGGCAACTCGTCACGAAACCATCGACGGATCAAACGCATGGATCT
>DASRSQ010000907.1:0-6027 GCA_035656475.1 Gemmataceae bacterium
TGGGGCGCGACCGTCGTCGTGGCGCGATCGCCGCTCGGGAAACCGGGATCGGGGAAGTCGAATAACTGAAACACGTCATAGACGTTGTTGCGGATCACCGGCAAGTAGAGCGAGCGGCGCTTGCTGTCGTAATTCGTCAGATCCTTCGAGGTGTGGTCGAACAGGTAGGCGCGATTGGGGACATGCAGAAGTGAGCCACCCATCGTCGGGTCAAGGCCGCCACTGACGGCCAGGAGCGCGTCGCGAATCGCCTCGGCTTCGAGACGCCGGGCGAGCGCCCGACCGTGAAGCCGATTCTCCGGATCGAGCGCGGCTGTCTTCGGATCCTGGTAAGAGCTCATCTGATAGGTGCTCGACAGCATGATGACGCGATGCATCGCCTTGAGCGACCAGCCATCAGCAAAGCGTCGTGCCAGCCAATCGAGCAACTCGGGGTTATCAGGCACTTCGCCGAGCAGGCCGAAGTTGTCCGGCGTACGCACGATGCCCTGGCCGAAGTGCCAGCGCCAGAGGCGATTGACCATGACGCGTGCCGTCAGCGGATGGTCACGCTGGACCAGCCAGCGGGCCAGTTCCAGTCGGCCGCTGTGCCTGGCGTCGAAGGAGGGCGGCTTCGTGCCGGCGAGCACTTCGGGAACGCGCCGCGGCACGATCGCGCCCAGCTTGAGATGATTGCCTCGCTTGTGGATCGGCACATCAATCACGTGCCCTTCCGTGACGCCAAGAGCAGTCGCGATGACAGGCGCATTTTTCTCGAGGCGAGCCAACTCATCGCGCAACTGCTTCACGCGCGTCTTCGTGTCATCCGTCTTCTTCGCCGTCAGCGTCTTGATCTCGGTCTTGAGCCGGGCGACTAGTTTATCGTGCTCGGCCTTGCGAACGATATCGTTCGGGGAGCCTAGCGTGTTCTCGTGCCAGCGAGCGATTTTCTTGAAATGCTCCATCGTCTTCGTGCTTTTGAATATCCCGGCCAGGCCATAGTAGTCGTCCATCTTTACCGGATCGAACTTGTGATCGTGGCAGCGTGCGCAGCCGAGCGTCAATGCCAGGATCGAACGGCCCACCGTGTCGATCTGCTCGTCGACGATGTCCATCTCCATCTTTCGCTCGTCCACCTCGGCAATGACCTTGGGCCCCAGCGACAGGAACCCGGTCGCGATCAGGCGACGCTGCCGGACAGCGGGATCATCGGTTGCCAACAGATCGCCGGCGAGTTGCTCGAGCAGGAACTGATCGTACGGCATGTCGGCGTTGAACGCTGCGACGACGAAATCGCGGTAGCGCCACGCATTGCCAAAGGCGACGTTCTCGTCGAGGCCGTTAGAGTCGGCGTAGCGCGCGATGTCGAGCCAGTGCCGGCCCCAGCGTTCGCCATAGTGCGGCGATGCAAGCAATCGATCGACGACTTTCGCGAATGCGCCGGGCGCCTTGTCGTTGACGAAGGCGTCGATCTCCTCCGGCGTCGGCGGCAGGCCGATCAGATCATAGGTTGCCCGGCGGATCAATGTGCGGCGATCGGCGCGAGGCGCCGGCTTCAGTCCTTTGTGATTCAGCTGCGCCAGAATGAAATGATCGAGCGGCGATTGCGGCCATGCCATGTCCTTCACCTTCGGCACTACGGGATCGCCCGGCGCCTTAAACGCCCACCAATCCTTCTTTTTCGCGCCATCGGCTTTTGCGATCGGCTCGCGCTGCGGATACGGCAAACCCATCGCGATCCAGCGCGTCAGGTCGGCGATTTCGCGCTCCGACAACTTGCCGCCGTCGGGCATGCGGAGGTTCTTGTCCGTTTGCCGGACGGCCTGGATCAGCAAACTCTTGTCCGGCTGTCCAACGACAACGGCCGGGCCACGTTCGCCTCCTTTGAGAATGTGCTCGCGTGCGTCAAGCCGCAGATTTCCTTCCTGCTTTTTGGCGCCATGGCATTTCTGGCAGTGAGTAGCAAGCAGCGGTCGAATGCTCGTTTCGAAAAAGCGCACCTGCTCCGGCGGAGTCTGTTTTTCTCCGGCTCGGCCCGGCTCGGGAGAAGCGCCGAGCCAGCTTGCAATGCAGAATCCTGCGAAAATAGCTCTTCGTAGCATTGGCTCGACCTAGAGATTCCGAATCGTTCGCGATGGTATCCCCTTATCATAAACACAAGCGCTGCACGGTGCCAGGCGGTATCCATTCCATTGAAGTCCCAGGGCCGCGAGAATGACAGCGGCGCGGAGTGCCCCTTCTGCGGAGCCCGCGAGTTGCGACGCAAATAGATCGTGCTGACATTGCGAACGTAGCGTCGGCGCCGTAGTCTCACCGCTCAAGAAGGATTGTCCATGACTGAAGCAACCGGATCGACGATGCCGCCCAGACGATCGCTCGGAAAGCGGATCGCCGTTGGCGTCGTCGGATTGTTGCTGGCTTGGGCCATCGTCGCCTATTTCGCCATGCCCGACTGGTGGCGCCACTATTTTCGTCGGCACCCCAATCTGGAAGATGTGCCGCGAGTCACCCATACCAAGGACGGCATCCCTGGCGATCCACTCAACGTCGCCCTGGTCGGCACGCAGGACCAGGTCATGAAGATCATGGTCGCCGCCAAGTGGTATCCAGCTGATCCGCTAACCTTGAAGTGCTGTCTGGAAATCGCCGAGGCAACCGTTCTGCGGCGCCCTTATGAAACTGCTCCGGTGAGCAATCTGTTTCTGTTTGGTCGCAAGGAGGATCTGGCGTTCGAGCATCCGGTCGGCCACGATCCACGCAAGCGGCATCATGTCCGCTTCTGGAAGACTGACAAGCTTGACGACGATGGCCGCCCCGTCTGGATCGGCGCCGCAATCTATGACGAACACGTTGGCTTCAGCAAGACGACCGGCCAGATCACTCATGTCACCGGCGCCTACATCGACAAGGAACGCGATAAGCTGTTTGACGATCTGACGGCAACCGGAGACATGGAGGAAAGCTATTTCATCGACGGGTTTCATACAATCCGCGAAGGCAAGTACGGCGGAGGTGACCCGTGGTACACCGATGGCAGACTCCTGGTGGGTATCATCACAGCGAAATGATTTGGCTTCGAGCGCTCCGCTTGGGTGTGGTACCCCGGAATCACCTATGACCAGCCAAGCACAGCCAGGCAAGTCAGTTCTGCGCCGTTTGACGACGGCGCAAACAAACGATGCATCTCAGAGATCCTCGACCAATTCCTTGAAGACCGGCATGCGGAGTGTTCGTTCAGCGAGGACCGAGAGGTCGGTAAGTTCATCAGTCGTGGCCTTGTAGCGTCTGACGGCCCGATCGGTTTCTTCTTCGATCTTATCGACCTGGGCCTGGCGATCAGGCTTCGGTGCTCGCGAAACGGTGATACTCAACGTCGAAAGATAGCCTACAGCGAGGACGAGGCAGACAACGACGGCGGGAACGATCCACTTCTTCATCCAGGCATTTTAGCAGTACGAGATCGTGTTCAATTGGTGAGCCCCTCCCACCCCTCCATTTCTTCTTTCACCTCAGTCGTCATCCCATGCGCAGTCGCAATGCGATCCACGGTAACGCGCGCCAGAAGTCCGCTACGCTCCGGCGGGTGTCAATCACCACGCCATCCATGTCGAACAGCACTACCTCAACCTTGAGCATGCCGGCTCCCTACGGTGTTCGATCCTACAACTCCCAATGTTGCTCAAGATGCCACATGGGTGCGGTACCGTTCACGCGGCGTACCTGTTCACGCTGCGTCAGGCGTCTCGCCGGTCCTGGCGGATTGGCCAGAAGGAGGACTGCCGCGTTGTCTACCTCTACTACGAAGGCACGATGCAGGACCGGGCCATCGCTCTTATGGGCAAAAAGCTCACGGCAGCCCAGGCCCTGGAAGGCAAGTTCTCCAGCGAAGGCCTCGTGGCGATGGCGGGAGAGGATGCCAACATGGAGCTGGCCCTCGCTCGCAGCCTGGTCAATCGGATGGACGAGGGAGACGCCAGGCGGCTCTGGGGAAGGACCACCCATTCCGACGGACCGAGCCAGTTGGTAACCATTTCACCCGATCATCTCCCGGTGGTTGCCGAACGGCCCATCGTGCGGGCCATGTCTTTGTTCGACTTAATCGAGGAAGCCTCGGACCCATGCCTGGTGGAGTGATGGTTGCGGTCCTGCCGCCGCTCGACAGAGGGCCGGGTAAGAAGCCCGGCGTCGAGTCCATCCCGTTTACCCATCCAGGAACACTGGCCATGCTGAAGGCAAACGTCGGTCTGAGCAGAAAGATCGGGTATTACGCGGCGACAGCGGGTGTTGCCCAAGAGCAGCGTCTTCGTCGCATCGGCGGACCTGGCACCGAACAACTCGCACCCGTTCTCGTCTCTGTCGCCCGAGCAACGATCACGACAACGGATCGAGTCCATTGCTCGAATCCTCGCCCGACTGACCAACGAGCATCTAGCTAAGACCAACCCGCTGGAAAGGAGCGGACGATGACACGGAAGAAAAAGCAGGAGCCGGCAAACGCCCCCAGGAAAGTCGGCATCTACTACCGGGTGTCCAGTCTGCGGCAAGCCCGGGAGGGCGACTCGCTAGAAGCCCAGCAGAACCTGAGCCATCGCTTCCTGGAGACTCAGCAGGAATTCGACGGCTGGGTTGTGGAAAGTACCTCCGAGTACCGCGAGGCCGGGCGGTCAGCAAAGGATGAGAAGCACCGCCCTGTTCTCCAGCGGCTCAAGGAAGACGTACGTCAGGGGAAGATCAACACGGTCGTGGCCACCAAGCTGGACCGCATCTCGCGCAACGTCCGTGACTTCCTCAACACCTGGGACTTCTTCGAGCAGCACGGCGTCACCCTGCACCTCGTCCGCGAGAAGTTCGACACGAGCAGTCCGTACGGCCGGCTGTTCATGGTCATGACAGCTGCCTTCGCCGAACTGGAGCGGGAGAACATCCGCGAGAACACCCTGAAGGTGATGCTGGACCGCACAGAACGAGGCCTCCGCAACGGCTCCCCGTGCCTGGGTTACCGCTCCTCCGAGGGCGGGAAGGGGCGGTTGGTGGTCGAGAGCGACGAGGCCGAACTCGTCCGGCTCATCTTCAACCTATTCGAGGAAACAGGGTCTGCCGGTGCGGTGGTCCGCGAACTCCACCGTCGAGGCATCAAGTACCCGGTTCGGCAAACCCGCGACGGCAGGATGAAGGGCGGGAAGCCGTTCATGAAGCAGCAGGTGATCCGGCTTCTGCGGAACCCGGTGTACATCGGCTGGATCAAGTGGGGAGATGCCCCGGTCACCCGTGATGCTCACCCAGCCATCATCTCCCCAGAACAGTTCGATCGGGTAGGCACGCGCCTCGATGAGACAACCACTCGTCGGCGGAATTTTCGTACTCCACGGAAGAAGTCCTACCTGCTTTCAGGGCTCCTGAAATGCCAGTGTGGTAGCCACATGGTCGGGGCATCTTACCACGGGCGGAGTGCCGCCTACCGTTACTATGTCTGCACAAGGCAGATCCACGAAGCAACGAAAGAGTCCTGTCAAGCTCCCCGTATCCCGGCGGACGATCTGGAGACTGCTGTTCTCGAAAGGATCAGGGATGTCGGCAATCGTGACGAGGCCCGCACGATCATCGTCGAGAAGGCTCTGGCCGGAGTCGAGACCCAGCGAATTGAGCTGGCCGAACAGGAAAGCGTGTTGCGCCGCCAGATCACCCAGACGCGAGCGGCCATCGGTCGTCTCATGGAGGTCTTGAAGGATCAAGGTGCGGGCGGGTTCGCAAGCATCAAGGGGACGCTGACCAGTCTGGAGGCCGAGGACAAGAACCTTTCCGCCGAACTGCAACGTGTGATCGAGCGTCAGCAGCCCCTGGAAGCAAAGACCACTGCTGCGGCTGCGTTCCTCTCGACCTGGTCCGGGGTCGGAAACTTGCTCGGAGAGGTGCCGGACGAGGAGAAGCAGCAGATACTCCAGCACTACGTTGAGGTGATCGAGTTCCGCGAGACCGACGCCAGCGGGAAGGTCGGGGTCTACGCCATCCAGCTTTTCCCGGAGGTCCGCCAGTACTTCAACGGGGATG